>CASEEY010000046.1 GCA_949287055.1 uncultured Collinsella sp. | reverse complement strand
TGCCAGGTACAAACTTGTCGCGTCCAGACCTGCCAACAACAAAAAAGCCTCCGGGCCCAGAAGGAGCCCGGAGGCTTTATGGTGCGACACGTTTGTACCCGGCACCTTCTTGTCGGCAACGACAACGGCCGGCTGAGGTGCCGCAAATTGCCGTGAAAGCCGAGGGCGCACGCCTGGCGTGCGGCGCCCGAAGGCCTGAACGGCAAGATGCGGTGCCTCAGTCGGCCGTTTACGGCTTTCCTGGGTGCCCGAGATTCGCCCGAAAGAGGAGGGAGCACGCCTTAAGGGCGGCGACCGACGATTGAGGACGAAGATCGGGTGCCTGGGGAAGCCGATCAGGTCGAAGGGAGTCTACATCAGGCGCAGACCGACTTCCTTCAGCTGGGCCATCGAGACCTCGCTCGGGGCGGCCGACATGAGGTCGCTTCCGCTCGACGTCTTGGGGAACGCCATGACGTCGCGGATGGAATCCGAACCGGCGAGCAGCATGCACACGCGGTCCAAACCGAGCGCGAAGCCGCCCATGGGAGGCGCACCGAACTCGAGGGCGTCCATGAGGAAGCCGAACTGCTCACGGGCACGCTCCTCGGAAAAGCCCATAAACTCGAGCATCTTGAGCTGCAGCTCGGAATTGTGGATACGCATGCCGCCACCGCCGGCCTCGAAGCCGTCCATGACGAAGTCATAGGTGCAGCTGCCCATGGCGAGCGGGTCGGTCTCGAGCAGGTCAAGCTCGTCGACGTGCGGCAGGGTGAACGGCTGGTGCTCGGCCTCGTAGCGCTTGGCCTCGTCGTCCCAGTGGAACAGCGGGAAGTTGACGACCCACAGGAAGTCGTGGCCCGTGCGCTCGATGCCCAGGGCGTCGGCCATGTGGGAGCGCATGCCGCCCAAAATCTCGTCGGAGGCCAGACGCGGGCCGGCGGCGAACATCACGAGGTCGCCAGGCTCCACATCGCAGCGACGGCGCAGCTCGTCCATCTCCTCATCGGCAAAGAACTTGACGATGGGGCTGTTGATGGAGCCGTCCTCGCGGAAGGCGATCCACGCCAGGCCCTTGGCGCCGAAGGTCTCGGCGACCTTGGCGAGCTTGTCGATCTGCGCGCGCGGCCAAGCGCCCGCACCCTTGGCGTTGATGGCCTTGACGACCTGGCCCTCCGTGTTGGCAGCGCCGGCGAACACCTTGAACTTGGAGTTCTTGAACACGTCGGTCAGGTCGACGAGCGTCATGCCGTAGCGCGTATCGGGCTTGTCGGAGCCGTAGGTATCCATGGCGTCCCAGTAGGACAGGCGACGCAGCGGCGTGGGCATGTCCACGCCCACACGGGCGAACGCGTCGGTCCACCTGCGTGAACTCGGGCTGGCGGTCGGCGCGCAGGTCCTCGTCGCGGAAGCACTTGGCGACCTGGTAGTAGCGCTCCACGCCGCCGACCATGAGCAGCTGCTTCAGCAGCTGCGGGGACTGCGGCAGGGCGTAGAAGCTGCCGGGCTGCAGGCGGGAGGGAACGATGAAGTCGCGCGCGCCCTCCGGCGTGGACTTGAACAGCGACGGCGTCTCGACCTCCATGAAGGCGCGATCGTGCAGCGCGGTGCGGATGGCGAACGTGAAGTCGGAGCGCAGCTTCATGTTGGCCATCATCTCGGGGCGGCGCAGGTCGAGGTAGCGATAGCGCAGACGGGTGTCCTCGGATGTCTCGATACCGTCCTCGATCTGGAACGGCGGGGTCTTGGAGCGGTTGAGCACCTCGACGCGGTCGGTCAAGACCTCGATCTCGCCGGTCGGGAGCTTGGGGTTGATCGTGTCGTCATCGCGGGCGATAACCGTGCCGTGCACGAGGATCGGCCACTCGGGGCGCATGGTCTCGGCGATGTGGAAGGCTTCGCCGGCGGCGTGCTCGGGATCGAACGTGCACTGCGTGATGCCCTCGCGGTCGCGCAGGTCGCAGAAGATCAGGCCGCCGTGATCGCGGCGACGGGAGACCCAGCCGGTGAGCGTAACCTCTTCGCCGATGTTGGCGGCGCGCAGCTCACCGCAGGTGCGGGTATGCATGGAATGAATGTCGGCGGGGTTGAGTGTGTGGTCGTGTGCCACGGAAATCCTCCTTTTGATCTGTGTCGCCCCGTGCCGGTACGGGCGACGTCGTACAGATTCCCGAGCGTGCGTAGACAGCGCATCCCGGGCTTGGCCGCGATGTCCCTACAGGGAGCGCGGCTGCATTAGCATACCGGAAATGCCGTGCGGCGCCACGAAAAAGCACGGGTTCTCGCGACTCTTAACAAAGGGGAAGCATTGGCACGCGCCGGCAGCGACGCGCAGCGCAGGCGATCTTCCCCTTCCCTTGAGCCTGCATACAGGTATGCACAGGCAAGCCTCCACATTATTTCCGGCCGCAAAACCACAGATAATCAAAAATGAATCACCCCGCATGCGGGCGCGGGCGCGGGCACCGGCGTGCCAAGCCGTGCACATGCGCACGCTTTGACCTGCACATTTAGGCATACATCCCGTCAGAAGAACACCCTGGATGACGCTTCCGGCCAAACGGACGTCTTTTTAAAACTGAATCATATTCGCTCATTATCGTATCAGAATGTATATTTCTATCCTGTTGCATGCATATTTATGCTTGCACATGCACATCGGCAAGTATTAGGATGTGCCACATTCGCAACGAAGCACCCTTTGGAAGGAGCTCTTTTATGAATATCACCCGTAGGCAGTTCGTCCCCCTGGCGGCCGGTGCAGCCGCTGCCATGTTCGGCCTTGCCGGTTGCGGCAACGAGCCCGCGACCACGGGCAGCGCCCCCGCCGATAACGCCGGTTCCGCCGAGGGGGCATCCGACGGCGAGCTCACCCTGCTGACCGCCGGCACGCTCACGTTTGCCACCTCGCCTGACTACCCGCCGTTCGAGAACCTCGTCGACGGCGAGTACGTCGGCCTCGACATGGATCTTGGCCGCGCGATCGCCGACTACCTCGGCCTCGAGTGCGAGTACACCAACATCGACTTCGACGGCATCGTCCCGGCGATCGTCGCAGGCGGCCAGGCCGATGCCGGCCTGTCGGGCATCTCCATCACCCCGGAGCGCGAGGACCAGGTCGATTTCTCCGAGCCGTACTACATCGACAACCAGGCCGTAGCCGTCATGAGCGACAACACCGCCATCACCGAGGACAACGCCACCGAGGCCTTGAACTCCGAAAACGTGACCATCGCCGTCCAGAGCGGCTCCACCGGCGCCGATCACGCCGCCGAGTTCTTCCCCAACGCCGAGCAGCTGCCGTTCCCCAACTTCACCGACGCCTTCGCCGCCGTCCAGGCCGGTCAGGCCGACGCGGTGTGCGGCAACAGCGCCGTCGTCGAGCAGATGCTCGCCGGCGCCTACTCGGACGAGCACGTCGTCTACTCCTCCGCCACCGGCGAGGAGTACGCCATCGCGGTCTCCAAGGACAACCCCGATCTGCTCGCCGCCATCAACGAAGCGATCGCGGCGCTCCAGGAGGACGGCACCATCGATGAGCTTATCGCTGCCAACATGGGCTAAGCACCCCGTCGGCCCCGTCTCATAATTCGACTGTACGTATTCGCGACCCCTCCGCTCGCTGGAGGGGCCGCGATTCCCGTTTGAAAAGCGAGGCAAAACCGTGGACACTCCGCGACTATCCCTCCATCGCCTGCTCGGTACGCTTACGGCGTGCCTGCTCGTCTGCGCCTGCGCACTGGCCATCGCCACGCCGGCATCCGCCATGGAGGCGGTGCGCTGCACCGGCCGTCCCAACTCCGAGGACGACCCCACCGTCATCATGGGCGCCACGCAATCGCGCATCACCTTCGAGGCGTCCATCGCCGAGGGCGAGGGCGTGACGCAGCTCACCCTGCACATTCCCGACGGCACCGAGTTCAATACCGAAGACCTGGCGGTTACGCTCCTTACCGGCGACAACCTCATGACGCGCAACGAGGTCGCCTACACCGAGACGGTCGACGGCCAGAACCTCACGCTCGCCTTCGACGAGCCGATCGTGCAGGCGGGCCACTTAAACGTCATCGTCTACGACGTGTACTTCCCCACCGCCGGCGGCGACATGCAAGTCGAGGCCACCTACTCCACCGCGGACGGCACGAAGGACGCCGCCATCGCCGACGTTCCCGTCATCCCGGTCCAGGGCATCTCGACCACCGAGGCGATCTCGCAATGGCTTGAGGGGCAGGCATGGGTCCAGGCGTGGAACTCCAACCGCTTCCTGCGCCTGTTCTTCGACCCCACGCTGCTCGTGACGAGCTTCCCGGTGGTCCTGTCGGGCTTCTTCATGTCCATCGCGATCGTCGCCGTGTCGTTCCCGCTCGCCATCCCCGTCGCGCTCGTCCTGGCGTTCATGCGCCTCTCCAAGTTCCCGGTGTGGCGCGGCATCGCCACGGTCTACGTGAACCTCGTGCGCGGAACGCCGCTGTTCCTGCAGATCTACGTCGCGTTTTTCGGCCTGCCTATGGCGGGTATCAACATCCCCAACTTCCCGCTCGGCGTCATCGTCATGATGCTCAACTCGAGTGCCTACATGTGCGAGATCTTCCGCGCGGGCATCCTGTCCATCAACAAGGGCCAGTCCGAGGCGGCGCGTTCGCTGGGCATGAACCGCCTGCAGACGATGCTCTACGTCGTCCTCCCGCAGATGTTCCGCA
Organism: uncultured Collinsella sp.; assembly: GCA_949287055.1. Taxonomy (GTDB): domain Bacteria; phylum Actinomycetota; class Coriobacteriia; order Coriobacteriales; family Coriobacteriaceae; genus Collinsella. The sequence goes on along the minus strand of CASEEY010000046.1, from coordinate 8,644 downwards.
TCGTGATCCCCAACCTCACCAACGAGTTCATCACCCTGTACAAGGACACGTCGCTGCTCGCCGCGGTGGGCATCATGGAGCTCGTCATGTACGCGCGCACCATCGTGGCGTCCACCGGCTCCATCACCCCCTACATCGTGGCAGCCGTGTTCTACCTCGTGATCACCCTGCCGCTCTCCCGCGTCACCCGCTATCTGGAGGAGCGCACGCGCCGCGGCCACGCGCACAAGCGCAAGAGCGCCCCGGAACCCGAACCGACCAAGGAGGCGCAGCATGCCTGATATGGAAAACGCGGTCGCGACGGCCGCTGGCGCCAAGCCGTCCGATAACGATCCCATCATTCGCATCCTCGACCTGCACAAGAGCTTTGGCGATGTCGATGTCCTGCGCGGCATCTCGCTCGACATCCATCGTGGCGAGGTGGTTGTCGTACTCGGTCCGTCCGGATCGGGCAAGTCGACCATGCTGCGCTGCCTGAACCGCCTTGAGGAGCCCACGAGCGGCCAGATCATCTTCGAGGGCGAGGACATCACCGCGCCCAAGGTGAATGTCAACAAGGTGCGCGAGCGCATGGGCATGGTGTTCCAGCAGTTCAACCTGTTCCCGCACCTCGACGCCCTGCATAACGTCATGCTCGCCCAGACCAAGGTGCTCAATCGCTCCGACGACGAGGCAAAGCGCATCGCGGCCGAACAGCTCGCGCGCGTGGGCCTTGCCGAACGCGCCGACTACTATCCCGACGAGCTGTCCGGCGGCCAGCAGCAGCGCGTCGCCATCGCGCGCGCCCTGGCCATGGACCCGCACGTCATGTTGTTCGACGAGGCGACGAGCGCGCTCGACCCCGAGCTGGTACGCGGCGTCCTCGACGTCATGCGCGAGCTCGCGCGCGGCGGCATGACCATGGTCGTGGTCACGCATGAGATGGGTTTCGCGCGCGACGTGGCGGATCGTGTCATCTTCATGGACGGCGGCGTCATCGTGGAGCAGGGCACGCCCGACGAGGTGTTCAACCATCCCAAGAGCGAACGCACCCGCGCCTTCCTGGGCGAGGTTTCGCTCAAGTAGCCACGATTCCCGCGATTCCGAACGCACTGAGGGCCGAGCGGCGGATAAGCCGCTCGGCCCTCATGTTATGGCGTCACTCAAGAGCGAGCTGCCGGGCCGGCACGGCAGATGTGTTTCGCTTGCGCTAGAAGCGCGCCCTGCGCGGCCCTCGGGCGCGTGCGTGCGCCCCCATTCGATACTCCGCTCATGCACGAAGCGCGCCCGCGCATCATCTCGGTCCGCTGGGCTCAAAACTACATGCATAGCCCTGGGGCGCGATTTTTTAGTGCCCCTTCGTACATGAGGAAATACCCGTCGATAAAGCCCCAGTTGAATCCTGCGGTTTTATCGACGGGTATTTCCCTAGCTACAAGATGGCACCGAAAAACTGCGCCCCAGAAAATACTATTCGATTAGCAGCATTTTCTCGAACGCATTTTGATTCATGCGTACCCCGAACGACCGACGACAATATACACGTTCGCTGGGCGCCGACAACGGCGCCCAGCGAACCTGGCGATTCAGGGCGCCCCTTGCGTGGGGCCACGATGACGACGGGCGGGCCCGTGCCTATCTCCTCTCTGCGCACTGCCTGCGCACGGGACTGAGCCGAACCCTCCCACAAAGAAGTCCGACGCACCCTACGCGCCCTCGCTAGCAGGGCCCTCAGACATCAGGAACGACACGACCTGCCCGCTCGCTTCAAACCCCTCATCAGCCGGTGTTCTGAAGACCGGCGGAGACGCCCGTGACGGTCGCAAGGATCAGGCTCAGATACTTGGCGCGTGCCTCCTCGGACAGCCCATCGCCCTCATCGCGCACGATACGCAGAGCGCGCACCTGCGCGAGCGACAGCACGTCCACGTACGGGTCGCGCACGCGCACGGCCCGACCGAGCACGCGACGGTGCTCGAGCGGCCATTCGTCACCCACGATGGCGAGCACCCAGCGTCGCGTGAGCTGCATCTCGTCATACACCGCGTGCGCTAGGTCGGCACGGTCGCCAAGCGCTAGGTACATCTTGGCGATACGCGTATCGGTCTTGGCGATGGACATCTCAACGTTGTCGATAAACGTCGAGAACAGCGGCCACTCGCGATAGGCGCTCCGCAGCGTCTCCACGTCGCCAAGCGCCTCGCAGGCGCTGCCCAGGCCGTACCATGCAGCCAAGTTGATGCGCGCCTGGCTCCAGCTGAACACCCAGGGAATGGTGCGCAGGTCATCGAGCGACTGCGCACCGAGGCCGCGCTTTGCCGGGCGCGAGCCGATGGGCAGAAGGCCCACTTCGGCCAAAGGCGTCACCACCGAGAACCACGGGGCAAAGTCGGGCGTGCCCAGCAGTGCAAGGTAGCGCTCGTGCGACACGCGGTCGAGTTCGCGCGCCATGTCGAGGTAGCGCTCGGTCATCTCGGTGTTAGCCCGCTCCACCGACGGTGCGGAGTTGAGCAGCGTCGCCGCCGCAACGTTCTCCACGTGGCGCTGGGCGAGCACCGGATTGCCGTAGCGCGCAAAGATGACCTCGCCCTGCTCGGTCACCTTGAAGAAGCAGCGCACCGAGCCCGCCGGCTGGGCGAGAACCGCACGATTGGCCGGTCCGCCGCCGCGGCCCACCGCCCCGCCGCGGCCGTGCATGAGCACGAGGTCGATATCGTGCTTCTCCGCCCATGCGGCAATGCGCTTCTGCGCAAAGTGCAAGGCGAGCGTGGCGGTCGTGGGACCGGCGTCCTTGGCCGAATCCGAGTAGCCGAGCATGACCTCCATCCTGCGCCCCGTCTGCGCCAAACGGGCCTGAACCGCTGGCAACTCGAGCATGTCATCGAGCACGTCGACACACCGCTCAAGGTCCTCCAGCTGCTCAAACAGCGGGATGACATCGAGTGCCGGCACGTCCGACGCGTGCGCGAACGCCAGGTTCGCAAGCTCGTAGACGTCGGCCACGTTCTGCGCCGACTTGGTAAACGAGATGATGTAGCGGTGTGCCATCTTGGGCGCATAGCGCTTCTGGATGGAGCTGATCGCGCGGAAGGTGTCGAGCACCTCACGCGTCATGGGCGCGAGGTCGCCGTGGATACCGTGCTCGCGGATGTCCGCAAGCGCGCGGGTGTGCACGAGCGAATGCTGACGAAACTCCATCTCGACCATATGGAAGCCGAAGGACTCAACCTGCCAGATCAGCGTCTGGACCGGCCCGTACGCCGCGCGCTCGGCACCTGCCGCCGCAAGCGAGCGCTGCACGACGCGCAGATCGTCCAACAGCTCGTCAGCCGAGGTATACAGCACGTCCGCGTCGCGCGCGACCGTTCCGTCCAGGCGGTCCGCCATGACGAGCATAACGGCGCGGTGCGGCTCGGACTCCGAAATGTCCTTGGCGCGGCTCGTGATGATCTCGCTCATCTCGACCTGATGGTTCCAGAGGTTGAGCAGCTCGTCGGAGGGCTTGGCGTACCCCGCTTCGAGCGTGAGGTTGCGCCCGACGCGCCGGCACTTATCCGCAAGCTTCGCGACCATGTGTTTGTAGAACTTCGCGGCAACCTGACGGCTTACCTTGGCGGTCACGTTGGGATTGCCGTCGCGATCCGACCCGATCCAGCTTCCCGGATGGAAGAACGCCGGGCACACCGGCGGCACGACGCCCGCGCCCTCGCCGAGCACCCAGTCGTCAAAGCGGCGGTAGATGCGCGGCACGGTATCGAACAGCGTATGGTCGAAGATGTCGATAATCGTGTCGGCCTCCTCGACGGGCGTCGGCTTCTTGATGGCCACCGGCGAGGTGCGCACGAGAGCGTCGATCTCCTGCAGCATATGGCGCTCGTTTTCCACGAGGTCCGACCCGCCGAGTCGCGGTCGCTCGGCAAGCAGCTTGCCGATGCGGCGGATCTTGCCCTCCACGGCGCGGCGGCGCGCCTCGGTGGGATGCGCGGTAAACACCGGATGGAACTCGAGCTTGCCCAGCAGCTGCGTGGCGCGGTCGACGCCGACCTCGTCGATCAGCTGTTTGAAGGCGACCGTCAGCTCGTTGGACGGGTCCACATCCGACTCGATGGACACCAGGCGCTCGCGGTCGTGCAGCGTCTCGACGCGGTAGTTTTCCTCGCACAGGTTGGCAAGGTGGAAAAACGACGTGAACGCGCGCACGAGCGTCTCAAGCGTCTGGATGGGAAGCTCGTCGACCAGCTCCACGGCGGCACGAAAAGCGCTGTTGCTGCTGTCGGTGGCGTAGGGCACACCCTGCTCGTCAACCCGCTCATGTGCCGCGGCAGTGCCCGGATTGCCCTCGTTGGCGTGGATAGCATGGCGCAACAGCACGTCAAACAGGTCGCAGACCGCGGGATCGTACTCCTTCAGCACGCGCCGCTCGAGGCGCAAGATCAGCGCGAGGTTCGCCCGCAGGCTCTCCGGGATTTCGATCTCGGCGAGCGGACCTGCGGTCATCGCCGTTGCCGTCGCCTCAAGCTCTGCCTTCAGAGACGCACGGTCGGCCGTCTGCTGCTCGATTTCGTCCGACATCCGCATACCTCCCCTCCTCCTACAAAAGAAGAAACCACCCACCGATGATTCCCGCCTTTTGAAAGAAAGAACACGATAAGAACACTTGGTCAGTATACGGAAGTCAGCCACACCGGCAACGAGTTTCACAGAGTTCACGCTTTAGCAAACTAAATTGAGTCGGAGCGACCGCATCCTTCTTACCGGCGACCCTGGCTCCACTTCGGGATGCGACACCAACTCCCGCCAAAAAACGACCGCACCCGAAACAATCGGATGCGGTCGCACATCACGCGGAAGAACTGCGCCGTTCAGGCGCGATCCTTCGACCGGTTAGTTCATACGACGACGCATGATCCAGACGCCGGCGCCAAGGCAGGCGGCGCTTGCCGTCGCAACGGCCGCCACGATGGCAAACGAGCTATCGCCCGTCTGCGGCAGATCGCCGGTCGGCTTCTTGGTGTCAGTCGGCTTCTTGGTGTCGTCGGGACGCTGCGTGGGCTTGTCGGTCGGATCATCCGTCGGGTCCTCGGAAGGATCGGTGCTCGGATCGGAGGGATCGGTACCCGGATCGGTTGCCGGCTCCTCGATCGTGATGACCGCAGGATCCGAAAGGGTCGTCAGGCCCGCCGCGTTGGTGACTTCGGCGACATACGTCTTGGCGCCGACCGTATCGGTGTCGACGGCAAGCTGAGAGCCCGTCGCGCCATCGATCGCGGTGAAGGCGGACAGGTCGTCAACGGACTCGACGGCGCCATCGGCGACATACCACTGATACGTCAGGGCATCGGAGTCATAGGCTGCCTCAGCGGTGACGACGAGGTCGTCAGCCGCCGCTCCCTGCTCATACGTCGCAGAAGCGGGCTGAGCGGTGATCGTCGGCGCGGACAGCGCGTCGGCATACACGAACGGCTCGACCATGGCGTCGGCATCGGCGTCGTAGTCGCTCGGAACGAAGGGCTCGGCCGTGTCGCCGGCAGCCACGTAGTCGCGAATCTCGTCGAGCAGCGTATCGGCCTTCGCATACAGCTGCTCGGTCGCAATCTGGAACGCCTCGTTGGCCAGCGCGGTGCGCTCATCGCCCGCAGGCAGCTGCTGCATCGCGGCATCGATCTGCTCCTGCTGATCGATGATGGACTCCTGCAGGACGTCCAGGTACGCGCGCACGCCCTCGGCGACGGTGCCGCGGTTGGCGTCGGACAGCGTGTTGATGTCCATGAAGACAAAATTGAGCACGGTGCCGTCGTAGTCGGTCATACCGTCAGTTTCGGTGTGGGACACGTCGAGCGTCTTGGAATCCGGATAGTACGCCTCGTCGACCTCGGTAAGCAGGGCGCCGTACACCGGCAGGAACACGTTGAATTCCGCCGGGGAGGTGGCGATCCACTCGATCGTGGCGATATCGGAGGAGAGGCCCTCGCGGATCTGGAACATGTGCGTCTCGGTGGTGCGCTGGCTGCCGATGGCGGCCGAAGCGCCCAGATTGGCGTTCACCGCAGGGCTGTCCGACTGCTCACCGCGCGCGGCATACGAGCGCAGTGCCGTCATCAGGCTGATCGGCTCGGTGGAATCGCCGGGCTTGAACATGAGCTGCGGATCGGCAATGCTCGTGACGCTGTCGTTTTCAACCGTATAGTCGGTACCCTCGACCATGTCGACGCCGAAGTACAGGCGACCCTGCACGTAGCGCGGATTCGCCGTGCGGGACTCGCCGTAGCTCTTGGCAACGTTCATCGTGCCGTCGTCGTAGGTCGTGTAGGTTCCGGCCTCCTTGGCGACCTCGACCAGGCGCTCCGAGTGCAGGCACACGGACTCGTCGTCAAGGTCGACCTTGAACTGCAGGCTGCCCATGTTGGGGTTGCTGGAAAGCACGTCGTCCGGCATGACGATGGCGCACCACTGCGTGCCGGAGAGCTGCATGAATATCCAGGTTTCGGTGCTGTCGGCGATGATGATCTGGTTCGCATGGTCCGAGCCGTACTCGTCGATGATCGAACCGAGCAGCTCAACGCCATCACGTGCGGACTCGGCCTGGCCGAGCACCACGTCGGCGATGTTGAACTCGCCGATGCCCCTGCCACACGGATCGACCGCCTCGACGGCGTCATTGGTATAGGTTGTTTCCGTTGAGGAGAGGGACACACCGTTTTCGTTCGTGCCCGCCTCGGAATACGGAGCAGGGGTTCCGTAGCCTGCCCACTCAGCCGAAGCGTCGCGCACATAGGTGTAACGATAGGTCGTGCCCTCGAAGGTGTAGTTGAAATCCGACTCCTCGGAGATGTAGGTCGGATTCGTCATGGGCTCCTGAACACCGAAGAGCTTCGCGTAGCGCGTGCTGAAATCCTCAGAACGGCCGACGTAGGTGTCACCCGTCGCCGTCAGGTCGCTGCCCATGTAGATCTGGGTGCAGGCAAGTGCGTCAAGAGGCATCGCCGTCAGCAGTGCCGCAGCGAGCATCCCCCCCCCCTGCCACTTTTTGCAACAATCGCTGTACTCTCACATGCGCTCCTTTCCACGTGCCCCGTGGGGCACCCGTTCTTGCCAGCGGTGCAAGCAGGCGCCGTGCATCAGCCAACCATGCAGCGCTCAATATGCGATTCTAGAACTCGTCTTCTGGTGTTTATGCAAACGGTCGGTGTGCGGTATATAAATGGCGCCCTGAGGACTGCGATGTCACAAAACGGTAAGAAGCATATTAAAAAGCAGGTCAGCGCTTTAGTCTGATGACTCGCAGAAGCTGCTGTCAGATTGTACGCAATATCGCCCATTCATTTCAGTAGCGATCTATATTCATTATTGATGAGTAGCTCATTCATTTCATCCAAGCCATTCGGCTCGGATGAAACCCGCGAACGCACCCGCCACGCATCGTCACAAAAACGGCGGCCCGCATCGCCAGATACGGGCCGCCGAGCGGTCTCTACAGAATGAAGTCGCCCTCGGGTGCCGGACTTATGCGAGCAGGCGGCGCACCGCGTCGACGATCGCGCTGCGGTCCACGAGCTCCTCGTCGTGGCTCACCATGTCGCGGACCTTGACCTTGCCGGCCGCGAGCTCGTCGCCGCCGACGATCAAGATCAGGCGCGCGCCGAGCTTGTCGGCCTGCTTGAACTGGCTCTTGAGCGAACGGCCCTGGTAGTCGGCCTCGGTACGGATGCCCGCCGCGCGCAGCTCGTGCGTGAGCGCGAAGACCTCGCCGCGCAGCTCGGAGCCCGCATACGCGACATAGATGCACGAGGGCGCGTCGGAGGCCATGTCGACGCCGAACGCCTCGAGGGCGAGCATGGCGCGCTCAAAGCCCACGGCAAAGCCCACGCCCGGCGTCGGCTTGCCGCCCTCGAGCTCCACCAGCCCGTCGTAGCGTCCGCCGCCGCCGATGGAGCCCACGCCGGCACCCGGAGCCTCGACCTCGAAGACGGTGCGGGTGTAGTAGTCCAGACCGCGCACGAGCGTGGGGTCCTCGACATACTCGATACCGGCAGCGTCAAGGTAGCGCTTGACCTGCTCGTAGTGCTCACGGCACTCGTCGCATAGGTTGTCGCGCATAAGGGGTGCGTCAGCCATAACCTCGCGGCAATGGTCGTTCTTGCAGTCGAAGGCGCGCAGCGGGTTGACTTCGGCGCGCTCGCGGCACTCGTCGCACATCTCGTCAGCATGGTCGAGGATGAACGAGCGCACGGCATCGCGGTAGGCCGGACGGCACGAAGGATCGCCCATGGAGTTGATGAGCAGGCGCAGGCGCGACAGGTCGAAGCCCAAGCGCTTGTAGAACTCCATCAGCATGATGATGCACTCGGCGTCGGCCGCCGGATCGGGTGCGCCCAGCCATTCGATGCCCACCTGGTGGAACTGGCGCAGGCGGCCCTTCTGCGGGCGCTCGCCGCGAAACATCGCTTCGGCGTAGTAGGCCTTGAACGGGGTGGAGCCCTGCGGAACCAGGTTGTTCTCTACCACGGCGCGCACCACACCGGCCGTGCCCTCGGGGCGCAGCGCCAGACGCTGCTTGGCCTTGAGTTTCGCATCGGTGCCCTCCTCGAGCACGCGCGCGAAGTTGGCGCCGGAGAAGACGCGGAACATCTCCTTGCGGACGACGTCGGTCGACTGGCCGATGCCG
>CASEEY010000045.1 GCA_949287055.1 uncultured Collinsella sp. | reverse complement strand
CTCGTCCGTCCATACGCGACCGACCGGGTTGTGCGGATTGCACAGGATGAGCATGCGGGCCTCGGGACGTACCGCCAGCTCCTCCAGCCCCTCGAAGTCCATCGTGTAGTACAGGTCTCCCTGCTCGTCGGCGGCGGTGTGGCGCACCAGATGGTTGTCGAGCAGGGCGCGCCCGTTGCCCTCGACTGCCTTGGCAAACGGCGGGTAAACGGGACGCTGGATGATGATGGCATCGCCCGGCTCGGTGAACGCACGCACGCAGGCGTTGAGCGCCGCAACCGTTCCGGCGGAGTACGCCACGAGCGACGTGTCGATCTCCCAGCCATCGCGGCGTGCGAACCAATCGCGCACCGCAGCGAAATAGCGTTCGTTGCCCCCGATGCCCGAATAGCCAAAAATGCCATGATCGACGGTCGCGTGAAGCGCATCGAGGATAGGCTGCGCGCAGCGGAAATCCATGTCGGCCGTAAAGAGGGCGATGTGGTCATCGGCGATGGCGGGCACGCCGCAGTGCTCCGCCGTCGCAGCGGAATCGCTCCACTTCTCCGAATAGCTCCACCGGTCGTGACGACGGTCGATAACCTGATCGAAGTTGTAGGTGACGTGCTCGGACATACGCGCTCCTATCGTTTGCCGGTAAACGATAGGCATCGTACCACTCAGCGGCCCCTACCCGTACAGGCGCATGAGCGTCTCGGCGGCGCAGATGAGATTGCGCCGCGCCTCTTCGGGGCGCAACGCCTCGTCGAGCGGCATGGGGCGTCGCACGACCGGGACGACGGCCTTGATACCCGCCTGATAGAGCGCATCGAGGTCGTCAGCCCTGCCGCCGACCAGCGCCACGGCGGGAACGCCCGCCGCCCGCGCCCGGCGCGCGACGCCGACCGGCGCCTTGCCTGCCGCGGACTGTTCGTCCATCATCCCTTCGCCCGTGATGACGAGGTCGGCGTCCGCAAGCTTGGCGTCAAAGCCGACAAGATCCAGAACGGCATCGACGCCCGAGACGAGCTCGCCCCCGAGGGCGAGGACAGCGGCACCCAGGCCGCCGGCAGCGCCCGCGCCCGGCACGCCGCCCAGCGAGCGGAAGGCGCGGCTCTCCAGCTGCCGACTCGCCCCGTCCAGCAGCGCACCGTATGCAATCATCCAGCGATCGTATGCACGCAGCGTATCGACGTCATCCGGCAGGCCCTTCTGCGGTCCGAACACCGCAATGGATCCACGCGGTCCCACCAGCGGACTTTTCACGTCGGCAAGCGCTACCAAACGAGCGCCGCGCAAGGCATCGAGCGCCGGCGAGAGGTCGATATGCACAACGTCTTGCAGCCCCACGAGGCCGTCACGAACCTCGCGCCCCGCATCGTCAAGCAGGCGGGCACCGAGGGCGCGCAGGAAACCCGACCCGCCATCGCAGGTCGCGCTGCCTCCCAACCCGAGGTAAATCGTCCGGGCGCCCTCCTGCGCCGCGGCGCGCACCAGCTGGCCCACGCCGTACGTCGACGCCGCGAGCGCCGCCTCATGGGAGCGTCGGGAGAGGTCGAGACCTGCCGCCTGCGCCATTTCGATGACCGCGATCGCGCCGTCCGGCGCGGTGCCGAGCGGCCCTTCCGACGCGGCCGAACGCGGCTCCTGCTCGCCAGGGACTTCGGACACGCCCGTCTCCCCCGCCTCGAGCCATGCGTATCGCGCCGAGCAGGTGATGCCGAAGGCGTCGCGAACCTCGATGCGCCGCTCGGCCGCACCGGGTACGGATAGCACGGCGTCGAGCGTGCCCTCGCCGCCATCGGCGACGGGAACGCACTGGACCCGAATCGCCTTGTCGGCACGGGCGATACCCTCCGCGACCCATTGCTCCGCCTGTGCGCTCGAGGCGCTGCCCTTGAAAGCATCCAGGGCAAGGAGGACGTTTGTTATCGGACGGCCGGGTCGAGCGACCACGCGCTTGCGAGCAGCAGTTGGGCGCGCAGGCGGGACTGCAGCATCCGCGGAGCCCTCGTCAGCGCGCACATCCTGCTGTGCGGCCGCATCGCCGCGCTGGCGGAGACCTGAGAAGAAAGCAGTAAGCTCAGCGGCGCATTCATCCTCCAAGACGCCCGCGGTAACCTCAAACGCATGGTTCAGGCGGTCGTCTTCATTGAGGTCGTACAGCGACCCCAGCGCTCCGCCCTTCGGGTCGGCCGCGCCAAAGACGCAGCGGTCGATGCGGGCGTTGACCATAAGGCCTGCGCACATAGTACAGGGCTCGAGGGTCACGTAGACCGTGCAGCCGGTGAGGCGCCAGCGCCCGAGGGCGCGCGACGCGGCGACCATGGCCGAAAACTCCGCATGCGCCGAAGGGTCCTCATCGTGTTCACGCAGGTTGTGGGCGCGGGCAATGACCTTGCCCTCGTGAACCACCACCGCCCCGATAGGAACCTCCCCCATCTGCGCCGCAACACGTGCCTCGGCAAGCGCCTCGCGCATGAAGCGTTCATCAAGCTCGGCCATCTCGTTTGTGTCCACGGATCCTCCCGACTTTAGCCGCATTGATTCGATGCTATCATTACAACTCACGGAGAGATGGCAGAGCGGTTGAATGCGGCGGTCTTGAAAACCGTTGAGCGCGCGAGCGTTCCGAGGGTTCGAATCCCTCTCTCTCCGCCAGTTACCCCTACGACAACGAAATAGCCTGAGGCCCGAAGCCCCTTGCCACCACGTGCGAGTGGGATTCGAACCCGTAGGGCGCGAAGCTGAGAAAATGCGTTGAGCATTTTCCAGCGAAGCGCGCAAGGAGGCCGCAGGCCTCCGCAGCGGGAGGTCGCCGCGAAACGGCGGCCGACATCCCTCTCTCTCCGCCGCTGCTGGCCGCGGCGAAAGCCCGCTCCGCGCCCCTTCTCAACCGCCGGGCACCGACATCCCCCATCTCTCATAAAGCGTGTAAGATAGCGATGCGCCTATCCCCGTATCGCAACCGGAAAGATGCCCATGCCCGCTCTGCTCGCCATCGCCGTACCCGCCGCAGCGACCGTGTTCGCCGGAGGCGGCGCCGACTACCAGATGGTCCCCATCCCCATCGGCTTCGAGATGGCAGCCGTCGTCGTCGCATCGGTCACCGGCGCGCTCACCGCGCGCAAGCAGAAGCTCGACCTGGTCGGCACTATCGCCCTCGCGGTGTTCTGCAGCCTGGGAGGCGGTCTGATCCGTGATGTCATCCTGCAGGTCGGCAGCGTCTACTTCCTCGATCAACCCCTCGCGCTGCCGTCCGCGGTCATCACCGCAGCCGTCACGTTCATGATTCCCTCGCTCATCGAAAAGCAAGACCGCCTCATCGCGGTGCTCGACATCTTCTCCGTCGGCCTGTTTGCCGCAACCGGCGCCGACAAGGCCTATGTCTACGGCTTCGAGCCCATCATCTGCGTGACCATGGGCTTTTTCACGGCGGTCGGCGGCGGCATGCTGCGCGACATCTGCCTGGGCCGCACGCCCGGCATCTTCCAGCGAAGCAACCTCTACGCCGTCGCGGCGATCGCTGGCGCCATCGCGTACGTGGTGCTTGCCGACATGGGCATCGACCACATCATCGCGGTTATCGTCTGCGTCGCCACCACGATGCTTTTGCGCTTCATCTCGCTGGCCTACGACATCAAGAGCCCTGCCGACATGGACATCGCCGAGGCGATCCATCGCTCGCGTCGCAAGATGCGCGCCACGCGCTCCGAGACGACGACCCGCTCCCCCGAGGAGCTTGAGGGCCGTCGCGAGCGCGTGCAGGCCGATATCGAGCGCCGGCGCCACCGTGAGCGCCGCAAGGCCGCGCTCGACCGCCTGCAGCGTCACCGCAAGGCGCGCGCCCACCGAAAGCTCGACCTTTAGAGCGACAGCTTCGCGCCCGACAAGTTCGCACCGGGCGCCATCTTGCCGCGGATTGCGGATAGGTAGGTTTATGGTTCGGTTTTAGGCCCGCCCTTTGAGTAGCTATACCTATTCGAACAAGCGCTACCTGCGGTTATTCCAGCTTGAAGCAGCTGTCTACTCGATGGGTGCTCCTAAAACCGAACCATAAACAGCATTATCGATTTCCAGCCTCAAGACCGCCCCAAAAAGCCTCGCAACGCACAGCGCCGCCGCACCGAGCGACCCAAAGATCGCACGATGCGGCGGCGACTCCGCACGTCTCTTACAACCAGCCCTTACTTGCCGTTCATGGCGCGGGCGGCCGCCTTCTTGCGATCGGTCGCGTTGAGCAGGCGCTTGCGCAGGCGGATGTTCTTGGGCGTGATCTCGACGAGCTCGTCGTCGGCGATGTACTCGAGCGCCTCCTCAAGCGAGAAGGTGCGGGGCGGCACCAGCTGCACGGCGATGTCGGCCGTCGAGGAGCGCTGGTTGCCCAGGTTCTTGGTGCGCGCGATGTTGACCACCATGTCGCCGGGCTTGGAGCGCTCGCCCACGAGCATGCCCTCGTAGCACTCGGTGCCGGGCTCGACGAACAGCTGACCGCGCTCCTGCAGCGTACCCAGCGCGTAGGCCACGGCCTTCTCGGTCGTCATCGAGATCATGGCGCCGTTGTTGCGGTTGCCGATCTCGCCTGCATACGGACCGTACTCCAGGAAGGTGTGGTAGAAAACGCCCTCGCCGTGGCTCACGTTCATGATGCGGTTCTTAAGGCCCATGATGCCGCGCGTGGGGATGCGGAACTCGATATGGGTGACGGTCGAGCCCGCCTGCATGTTGGTCATGGTACCGCCGGCGTTGCCGAACAGCTCGATGACCTTACCGGCGTACTCGTCGGGGCACTCCACGACCGCCTGCTCGATGGGCTCAACACGGTTGCCGTTCTCGTCCTTCTTGAACAGGACGCGCGGACGACCGACCTGGAACTCGTAACCCTCGCGGCGCATGGTCTCCATGAGGACGGACAGGTGCAGGATGCCGCGGCCGGACACCTCGACGCCGCTCTTGTCGGGCAGCTCCTCGATGCGCATGGTCACGTTGTTCTCGCGCTCGTTGAACAGGCGCTCCTTGAGCTGGCGGGCGCCCACGATGTCACCGTCGCGACCGACGAGCGGCGAAGTCGAGGCCTCGAAGACGACGGACAGGGTCGGCGGATCGATCTCGATCGGATCGAGCTCGACGGGGTTGTCGGGATCGGTATACACATCGCCGATGTCGGTGGAGTCGACACCCACGACGGCGGCGATATCGCCGGCACCGACCTCGGTGCACTCCGTGCGGCCCAGGTAGTCGAAGGTGAACAGCTGCTTGACCGTGGCGCTCGCGCGCTCGCCGTCGTTCTTGACCACGAGGATGCGATCGCCGGCGTGGATGGTACCGGAGTACACGCGGCCGATGCCGATGCGGCCGACGTAGCTGGAGTGATCGACCGTCACGCACTGCATGGCAAGCGGACCGTCGGCGTCAACCTCGGGCGCGGGCATGTCGTCGAGGATCATGTCGAGCAGCGGATACATGTTGTCGTTGCCGTCCTCGGGGTCGAGGCGGGCAAAACCGTTCACCGCGCTCGCGTACACCACGTGCTCCATGGCGAACTCAAGCTGCTCGTCGGAGGCGCCCAGGTCAGCCATGAGGTCGAGGCAGTCGTTGTAGGCGCGCTCGGGGTCGGCGCCCGGGCGGTCGATCTTGTTGATGACGATCATGATGCGCAGACCGGTGTCGATGGCATGACGCAGCACGAAGCGCGTCTGGGGCATGGGGCCCTCGAAGGCGTCGACGAGCAGCAGCGCGCCGTCGGCCATGCGCAGCACGCGCTCGACCTCGCCGCCGAAATCGGCGTGGCCCGGGGTGTCGATGACGTTGATCTTGACGCCCTTGTACTCGATGGAGATGTTCTTGGCCAGAATGGTGATGCCGCGCTCGCGCTCCTGATCGTTGGAGTCAAGCACGCGCTCCTCAACCTGCTGGTTGGCACGGAAGGCATCCGTGGCGCGCAGCAGCTTGTCGACCAGCGTGGTCTTGCCGTGGTCGACGTGGGCGATGATGGCGATGTTCCTCAGGTTCTCGACGCGCATGTACCCTCTTCCTCACTGCAGCGCGCGCCAGCCTCAATCGGCAGGCGCGCGATAATATCGGTAACCGGTTTAAAAAGCGCTTATATAGTAGCGGACCTCAGAAGAGCTGGGGCTCTTCACCTGCAGGTTCAGGGTCGCTCCACATAAAGTTATCGCCTGCGCCCATGTTGTCGAACAGCACGTAGGCCGAATAGCCGCAGGGCAGCCCACGCTCGCAGAAACTCACGAGCACGGCGTTCTCGTAGTCGCCATCGATATCCACGCAGCCCGCGTAGGCGACCGCATAGCGCTCGATCTTGCCAACACCTTCGTCGGTCACACCGTGGGCAGCATGGGCGGAGATGAATTGCTGCGCGGCGGCGAGACAGGCTTCCTCGCCGTCCTCGGAAAAGGCCGCCTCGTAGCGGTTCCCCTGGGCATCTTCCACGCAGATGACGACGCCGGGGTTCTCGCCCTCGGCGAGCGCATCGAGGAACAGACCGATCATGTCGCACGTCATGGCGTCGAGTTCCGGCGATACGGCGCCGGCTGTCTGCTGATTGTCGGTCATATCCCGGACTCCCCTCTCATGGGCTAACGAAACATTGTAGCGCACAGCACCCCTCGACGCGCATAGCCTGATGCAGGACGCCTGACGAGGGAGGGCGGCAGGCGGAGCGCCCCTCGTCGGACCCCATCCGCACTCGGCGCCCCATCAGGCACCGAGCTGCGAGGCCTCCTCGGCGATCTTGCGCGCAGCGTCCCGCGTCTGCAAGAGCTCCCGCGAGCGCTTCTGCAGGGCGTCGACCTGACTCGAGAGCAGCACCGCATCGATGACGCCCCACACCGCCACCATCGAGGCGACCGAAAAGATGGTGAGACCGATGCCTCCCCGCATCCGCGAGAAGAAAAACGCGATCACAGCCGCCACCCCCGCCATCGTGAGCATGGACCGGCGCCGTTCGCGCATGGTGCGCAGATCGGCCACGACAGACAGGCGCGCCGTCTCGGCAGCGTTGGCACGTGCGGTGGCCTCGAAGGCGATGGAGGCAGGCGAGCTCGCCGTCGCGGAGGAGGTCCTTCCCCCCGCCGTGCGCCGCGAGCTCCGCGCACCCTTGAGCAGCACGTCGCGCGCCTCGTTGATGGTGCGCATCTGCTGCTCGGCACGGGCGCGCAGGCGCTTGTTGTCGCCGTATTTATCGGGGTGAAGCATCTGGGCAAGCTCGCGATACGCCGCAGAGATCTCCTCGCGGCTCGCGCCCGCAGCGAGCCCGAGCACGTTGAGCGCCTCGTCGCGCGTCATGCCTCCACCTCCAATAAAACGCAGGCGGCCGGTGATGTGCCCTGGCGCCATCCCGCGGTACGAAAAAGCCCCGTTGCCGGGGCTTTCATCATGCAAAGGGTGGGCCGTTAGGGGTTCGAACCCTAGACCTTGGGATTAAAAGTCCCCTGCTCTGCCAGCTGAGCTAACGGCCCGCGACAGGCATTGTACCACGCACCGCGGGTGCGAGCCACACGCCGCGCGGACAACGGAACGCAGGGCGCTCGCGCTACTCCCAGCTCCACTGACCGTTCACGAACACCGGCACCTCCGTGCCGTCCGCGCACACGCCCATGATGTCCATATCATCGGTACCGATCATGAAGTCGACGTGCGTGCTCGACGTGTTCACGCCGTGCGCGCGCAGCTCTTCGGGCGTCATCTCGTAGCCGCCCTCGTAGCACTCGGCAAATCCGATGCCGAGCGCCAAGTGGCAGCTCGCGTTCTCGTCGTACAGCGTGTCGTAGAACAGGATGCCGCTCTCGCTGATCGGCGTGTTCTTGGAGATGAGCGCGACCTCGCCCAGGCGGCGCGCGCCCTCGTCGGTATCCAGGATGGCCGTCAGCACGTCGCGTCCGACGACGGCGTCGTAGTCAACCACCACGCCGTTTTCAAAGCGCAGCCAGAACCCATCGACCTTGCTCCCGTAGCGGATCAGCGGCAGCGCGGAGTACACGATGCCGTTCACGCGCTCGCAGTCGGGCGAGGTGAAGACCTCCTCCGTCGGGATGTTCGGGAAGAACGGATGGCCGTCGGGCGTCTCGCCGCAGCCGCCTGCCCACAGATGCTTGTCGGTCAGACCGACCGTCAGGTCCGTGCCGTTTTCGGAGGTGAAGTGCAGCGAGTCGAAGTGGCGCTCGTTCAGGAAGCGCAGGTTTTTCTCGAACGTCGCGTCGTGCAGCTCCCAGTCGCTCTCGGGATCGTCGCCGTCGGCGCGGGCGACGGACAGGATGGCGCACCACAGACGGTAGATCGCCGCCTCTTCGCACAGGTCGGGAAAGACCTGCTTGGCCCAGGCAGCCACCGGCGCGCCGGCGATGCACCACGGATTGATGTTGAAGTCGAGGCCGCGGCGAAACGCACGGCACTGCGTGTTGCGCGCCTTGGAAGCGGTCGCGGGCTTGGCGGGATCGATGCCGGCAAGCGCCTGAGGGTCGGATCCCTCGACGAAGATGAAGCAGGCGCCCATCTCGGCCAGGGACTCCAGCTGGATGCGCTGCCATTCGGGCGTCTGCTCGAAGTACGACGTGTCCATGTGCTCGTAGGTCAGGCGCGTCACCACATCGTCGCCCCAGATGACCGTGACGTGGCCGGCACCGGCCTCGTAGCCGTGCTTCACGAGCTTGCGGACAAAGTCCTGCGTCTCGACAGGAGCCTGGATTACCAGCTCCTGTCCGGGTTTGACGTTCACGCCGGTGCGGACAACCAGGCTGGCATAGCGATCAATCTGCGGGTCGAGCGTCCTCATGCCCATGCGGGCGTCTTCGGCGGTCAGCTCGGATTTGATCATGGGCGCTCCCAACATCGGATAACGGTACGTTTTTCAGTCCATCTTTCATTATCGCATGATTTGATGGCGCCCCGGCCAACGAGCAGGCAGGCGGCAAGGGACCGGTCCGCCCGGCAGCACACGCGGGCGGGCGGATAACGGCGCAGGACTGTCAGATGGACAATTTGTTCAGATATGAAGGTTCTGAAGACGGCATACAGGGTGTCGAAGCATGCTTGGCCACCGATGAGGCAGCGCATGACAGGCGGATGGCAGATTCTGTATTAATGGCGCAGCACGAATTGATAATCGACTTGAAGCAAGAGGTATCTGCGGCCATGCTGCGGGCCGATTCCAGCCTCCCAAACCTTCATATCTGAACAAATTGTCCCAAATCGCATTGGAGCAAGCGTATCAAGGCGATCGGGCAGCGGGTAGGTGACCGGCGAGGGACCGGTTCGCCCGGCGGCACGCGTGGACGAATGGATAACGGGCGCAGGGCGGCCCTGCAACGCGGCGCACCTCCGCCACCTCAGGGCCGACAGCCAAAAAACGGGGCGCACGCCCTTGGCGCACGCCCCGTACCAGCATCGATAATGTGACAGCGCTACTTCTTCTTGGAGCGCTTCTTGCCCTGCTTGGCAGCTGCGGCAGGCTCAGCCTCCTGCTCGGCCTCGTCCTTCTTGGCATCGCGCTTCTTGCTGCTCTTGGCAGCAGCCTCCTCGAGCAGCGCGAGCTGCTTGGCCTCGGACATGCCCTCGGCGCGGCTGCGCGCGTCGTTGCGCAGCGGACGGACGCGCACGATATCAAAGATGAACGAGCCGATGATGGCCGCATACGCCACGACCAGGCCTACGATCTGCGCGATCTGCATGGTGCCAACCTCGGTGGTGGGCACGGCAACCATCATGATCCACACGAACAGCGTGGCCACGATGCCGACAGCGAGCAACGCCCAGAACACCCTGCGCCTCGACCTGTAGTCGGGGTCGGCGCGCAGCAACTCGTTGGACACGGCGTAAAGACGGTCCTCGCGCAGGCGCTCCTCCTTCTTGCGGGCGCGCTTCTCCTCCTTGGAGAGGCCCACCAGCGACTCGCCGCGCTGAGCCTGGCGACGCTTGTCCTTAGCGGAAGCAGGGACAACGCGCACGGACGAGCCGGCGTTGCGGGCGGGCTTGGCGGACGCGGCGGACTTGCGCGTAAAGCCGGTGGCCTCGCCGGTCTGCTGCGCCTGGCTGCGCTTGTTCAGGGGGTTGCGGGTACTCACTTAGTCGTTCTCCTTCATGGACTCAAATGCGGTACCGGTGAGGAGCTCGTAGGCCTCACGGTAACGGGCGGACGTGCCCTCGATGACCTCGGCGGGCAGGTGCGGTGCGTCGCCGGTCATATCCCAGTTGGCCTTCAGCCAATCGCGCACGTACTGCTTGTCGTAGCTGCCCTGGACCTTGCCCTCCTCGTACTCGGCGGCAGGCCAGAAGCGGCTCGAATCGGGGGTCAGGCACTCATCGATCAGCGTCACCTTGCCGTCGATGATGCCGAACTCGAACTTCGTGTCGGCGATGATGATGCCGCGGGTCGCCGCGTAGTCGGCTGCGGCCGTGTAGATCTTGAGCGAAAGGTCGCGGATCTGCGAAGCGATATCCTCGCCGACGATCTCGACGCAGCGCTCATAGGAGATGTTCTCGTCATGGTCGCCGATGGCCGCCTTGGTGGACGGGGTGAACAGCGGCTCGGGCAGCTTGGACGCCTCGACCAGACCGGCAGGCAGCTTGATGCCGCACACGGTGCCGTCCTGATCGTAGGTCTTCTTGCCGCTGCCGGTAAGGTAGCCGCGGACGATGCACTCGATCATGATCGGCTCGGCCTTCTTGACCAGCATCGCGCGACCCGACAGATAACTGCGGTACTCGGCGAACTCCTCGGGGAACTGCTCGGCGTCGATCGTCACCATGTGATTGGGGACGATGTCGGCGAACTTATCAAACCAGAATGCGGAGATGCGGTTCAGGACCTCGCCTTTATAGGGGATCTCGTCGGGCAGGATGTAGTCAAACGCCGACAGGCGGTCGGTGGCGACCATCAGCAGGTTGTCACCGGCATCGTAGATATCACGAACCTTGCCACGGGAATCCGGACGACGCTCCATCTGAGTCACGTTGGTCAACTCCTCACACAAACGCTGAATCGATCGCACCGGCGCACCGGCACGCTGTCCGCACCACGCACGGAGCGGCAGGGACGCGACCCTCCTTGACCGGCAAAGTGCAAACTAGCCCTTCATTGTAGTGGAACGCGCGCCGCATGCGCAGGCGCGCGCTCCCTGAATCATAAAATTGTAAGACCGAACCCCGGGTCACGGGTACGCATCGCCGCGCGTCCCGTGCCGCATCAGCTGCTACTCGGGGACGTGCTCGCGCGGCAGGTGGATCGTGAACGTCGTGCCCTTCCCGAGCTCGGATTCAACCGAGATGAACCCGTGGTGGCGCTCGATGATCTGCTTGGTCACCGCGAGGCCCACGCCCAGGCCGCCCGCCTCGCGCGCGCGGCTGGAGTCAGCGCGCCAGAAGCGCCCGAAGATGCGCGACAGGTCCTCCTTGGCGATGCCGATGCCCGTGTCGGCCACCGAGACGAGCACGTTTTTGCGGTCGAGCATCACCGAAACGACCACCCAGCCGCCCTCGGGGGTGTAGCGCATCGCGTTGCTCATGAGGTTGATGATGGCCTGCGTGATCATATCGGGGTCGATCTCGATGGTGGCCGAGCGCCCGTCCGTCTCGTCGGAGAAGCGCAGGCGCAGATCACGGGAGATGAAGAGCTGTTCCTGCGCGTTCACGATGTTGCGCGTGAGCGAGACCACGTCGACCGGCTCCAGGTTGAGCGGAGCGGTGCGATTCTCCATGCGCGACAGATCGAGCATCTGCTGGACCAAGCGCGCAAGGCGCCGGGTCTCGGAGGCGACCGTCTCGAGATGCTCCGCGTCCGTCGGGTACACGCCGTCTTGCATGGCCTCCACCGTGGCGAGCATGGCCATGAGCGGCGTGCGCAGCTCATGGGCGACATCCGAGGTCAGGCGGCGCTCGTGCTTGAGGTCCTTCTCGAGCGAGGTCGCCATCTCATCGAACGTCTCGCCGAGCTGGTCGATCTCGTCCTCGCCGCGCAGATTGGTGCGCGCGGACAGGTCGCCGTCGCGAATCTGCTTGGCCGTGCTGGTGATGCGCCCGATGGGCTTCACGAGCATGCGCGA
>CASEEY010000044.1 GCA_949287055.1 uncultured Collinsella sp. | reverse complement strand
CTTCATCTCGGCCATGGCGCGGTCGCGCTCGGCACGCTCTTGGGCGCGCAGGACCTGCTTGGGGTCCTCGAGCGTGGCCTCCACCATCGAGATGAGATCGAAGGTGTAGGTCTCGCTCTCAGGGTCGAGCAGCTCGAGCGCGGCGAGCAGGAACGGCGAGAGCGGCTGGTCCAAGGCGAAGTCGTCGGGCAGGTCGACGGTCAGCGCGTAGTCGGGCGTGCCGTCCTCGAGCTCGTCGCGCACGACGACGCCGGTGTCGATGAGGGTGGCGAAGATCTCGTCGGCGCGCGCGGACAGCGCGAGCTTCTCCTCGGGCGTCTGCAGTGAGCGCTCGATGAGCTCCTCCACGTGCGCCCGCGCGTCCCCGCCCTGCTCCACCTGGGCGAGGACCATGGAGTGCGTGATGCGCAGCCGCGGCTTGAGGGTCTCGGGCGCCGTCTCGATCAACTTGGTGAAGGTGCCCTCGTTCCAGCTCACGAAGCCCTCGGGCGGCTTCTTCCGCTTGATCTTGCGCAGCTTCTTGGGATCGTCGCCCGCCTTGGCGACGAGCTTGGCGTTCTCGATCTCGTGCTCCGGCGCCTCGGCGATGACGCAGCCCTCGGTGTCAAAGCCAGCGCGGCCGGCGCGTCCCGCGATCTGGTGGAACTCGCGGGCGCGCAGGCGGCGCATGCGGTGGCCGTCGAACTTGGTGAGCGCGGTGAGCACGACGGTGTGGATGGGCACGTTGATGCCGACGCCGAGCGTGTCGGTGCCGCAGATGACGGGCAACAGGCCCTGCTGGGCGAGCTTCTCGACGAGCAGGCGGTAGCGCGGCAGCATGCCCGCGTGGTGCACGCCCACGCCGCACGAGAGCAGGCGCTTTAAGATCTTGCCGAAGGCGGTGGTGAAGCGTGTGCCCTTCGCGGCCTCCTTGATGGCCTCGCGCTGCTCTTTGCTCGCGACGCCGAAGTTCGCCAGCGAGCTCGCGGTGGAAAGCGCCGCATCCTGCGAGAAGTGCACGATATAGAGCGGTGCCTCGCCACGGCGCAGCGCGAGTTCGACGGTTCCCTCGAGCGCGGTGTCGACATATTCGTAGGACAGCGGCACGGGACGCGGCGCGTCGGCGACGACGTCGACCTCGGCGCCCGTACGCTCGCGCAGGGCCTCCGCGATCTGCGTGACGTCGCCGAGCGTGGCGCTCATGAGCATGAACTGGGCGTGCGGCAGGGCGAGCAGGGGGACCTGCCAAGCCCAGCCGCGGTCGGGGTCGGCGAAGTAATGGAACTCGTCCATCGCGACGCTGCCCACGTCGGAGTCCTCGCCTTCGCGCAGGGCCTGGTTGGCGAGGATCTCGGCGGTGCAGCAGATGACGGGCGCGGCGGTGTTGATGTGCGTGTCGCCGGTGATCATGCCCACGTTGTCGCGGCCGAGCACCTCGACCAGATCGAAGAACTTCTCGGAGACGAGCGCCTTGATGGGCGCGGTGTAGTAGGCGCGCTTGCCCTGGGCGATGGCCATGTACAGCATGCCGAGCGCGACGAGCGACTTGCCCGAGCCGGTCGGCGTGCCCAAGATCACGTGGTCGCCCGCGGCGAGGTCCATGAGGGCCTCCTCCTGGTGCGGCCACAGCTCGATGCCTTGATCGGTCGCCCATTCGAAGAAGCGTTCGAAGGCCTGGTCGGGCGTGAGCCACGGTTCGGGTTCGCTGCCATCTTCGGGTTCCCACCAGCAGGGGACGAGCGACCCGAGCGAGCCCGCTTGGAGCTCGCCGGTGCCGCCGGCAAACGAGCTGGCGGATGCCGGTGAGGTGTTCGTAGTCGTTGTCACGTCGTCAGCGCTCCTTGCCTTGTTGGTCCGCACCCATTATGGCCCATCTCGCGGCTTTGCGTCCTAGCTGCGCGATCCGGGGATGCGCGCCTTGCCCTTGCGCTCGCGGTTGCGGAAGTTCTCGACGGCCGCTTCCATGCCGAGGGGCACGTAGTCGAGGGTCGACAGGTCGTCGGGCAGATAGCACATCAGGCTCTGCTCGGCGGCACGTCCCGCTTCGATACGCGCCTCATCGGGCTCCTGTCCCGGCGTGGCGCAGATGCCGTACACGGCGGCGCCGCGCTCGGTCAGGCGCTGCTCGTACTCGGTTTCGGGAAAGTCGGGGTGCTCGTGGCGGACGTCCGCCGACACCCACTGCTTATCGTAGCCGGCGGCGTCGAACTGGCCTTTGGCATACTTCCAGAGCGGCAGGCTGTCGGTGCGCAGCGTCACGGTGCCCGACGCTGCGAGCAGGGGACGGTAGAGCAGCAGGTGGTCGACGTTCACCAAGCGCTTGGTGGCGTGGTGGCGCTTGGGGTGGGGTGTCGGGAAGTTGAGCGTGATGGCAGCGAGCTCACCAGTGCCGAAGATGAGTGGCAGCGCCTGTGCCCCGAGCGGCACGACGACGGCGTTGCGCAGGCCCTCTTCGACGATGCGCTGCGCGGCGTAGGCGATGCAGATGGGCTCGACGTCCATGCCGATGAACAGTGTGTCGGGATCACGGCGCGCGCATTGCGCGATGAACGTGCCCTTGCCGCAACCGAGGTCGAGGTGGACGCGCGTAAAGCCTTCCCCGCGGGCGGTGCTGGCGGCAAGCGGCCAGCACGCCTCGGACCAGCGTCCGGCATAGGCGGGCGCATGGCGCTCGATGGCGTCGGCGTAGCGCTCGATGCGCTCGTCGAGGTCGAAGTTCTTCGGGGTGCGGATATGCGTGAGGCCCATGGCGTTCCCTGTTGTCGGTTATTCGTGCTCGAGGATTGTATACGATGAGCGACTTGAGCTGACGAGATACGCGTCGTATGCACAGTCGAAGCGATATCCGAGCTGTTCCGCCAACATGAGGGACGCGCGCGTGTGGGCGTCCCAGCTCGGGTAGAGGCCCTGATCCAGCGCGGCGACGATGAGCGCGGCGGCGCATGCTCGCGCCAGACCCCGACGTCGCCTGTCGGGGCGCGTGTCGACCTCGATCTCGATACCGTCGCGATAGCGCGCGTAGGTCGAGGCGCCTGCCACCGGCACGCCGTCCTCGACCGCGACGATGCCCAGGGCGAGGCGCTGGAAGTCCTCGTACTCGGGAAACTGCGATACGAGGTCGCAGCTCCAGTCGGCGTCGGCGCACGCCCGATGCAGGCGAGCGTCGATGGGGGAGAGCTCGATGCCGCGCGGGACGGCGCGCGCGAGGTCGAGCAGGTGGGCGCGATCGAGGTCCGCCGGATCCTTGCATGTGGCAAACCGGGTGATGCGCGTGGCGTCGCCTTTGAGCTCCGCTTCGATACATGCGGACCATGCCACATCGCGGGGGACGAGGATCAAGGGACGGGGCTCGCCGTGCGTTAAAACGGCGTGGACGAGCGCTCGGTTCACGGTGCCCGCGAGGAAGGCGAAGTCGCCGAGAACGGCTGCGGAAGACTGCGGCCGTGTCGGATTGTCGGCAAGCACACATCCCATAATGCCTTGGAGACAGGACCATATAGCGGTTTCGTTCCAGCCGTTAAACAGGGAACTGGCGGCGGCGGGGTCGGCAAGGCGTGTAATCATAGGCGACTTGGCCTCTCTACCTGGCAGATGAGGTAGCGGTTGAGCGTGCCGGAGCGGCCGTCCGCCGAGAACCGGTCGATTTCGCGGGCGCCGAGCTGGGTGAGGCGCGCCGAAAGCGCATCGACCTCGCTCTCGCTGAAATGATGGCAGTAGCGGACGGGTTGGATGCTATTCTGCCAGCCGAGGAAGTGGTCGTGTGCGTCGAGTGCGTTGACGGGAAAGCCCTGCTCGCGCATCGCTGCTTCGGCGGCTTCCGCCTTGCGCGCCAAGCGAGGGTCGTTCATGAACTGCCAAAGGGAAAGCGCGATGACGCCGCCGGCGCGGGTGTGGCGCACGAGGGTGTCGAGCAGCGTGTGGCGGAGCTTCTCGCCCGGCACATGATGCAAAAAGCCGAAACAGACCGTCAGGTCGAATGCCTCGGTGCCATCGAGCGGATCGTGCCCGTTAAGCAGCGCCTCGAGCACATCGACGGTGCGCGTGCGGACGCCCCGGAGCGCGGGCGCGTCGTCGGCGAGCTCGGGCGTGCTGTCCACGGCAAGGCACGAGAGCTCGACCGTGGGCATTCGCTCGGCGAGGAACCGCTCAAAGCGCAGGTTTCCGCAGGCGACATCGAGCACACGGAGGGGGCCCTCCGGTTCGGCAAGCGCTTGCGCCGTCTCGGCGATGCGCGTCCAGCCCTGCCAAGGCGCCTGGCGGGTGGCCGAGAACGACGCGGCTTGGTGCCGATAGAACTCGTTGTTGCAGGCGATGAGCCTGCGCGCGAGCTGTGCGTCCACAGCGCCTCCTTTCGGGCACGAAATGGGCAGTTTGGCCAGTCGGTTTTCGCTTCATTGTAGCGCCTTGGACCATACCCCCGTTTAGGGGACGGTTTTAGTCGGCACCTCCGAGTAGCCGGAAATACGGTAACACGTCTACCAGCACTTTTTCTGAACAACATAGGGGATCTACTCGGCCGGCCCCTCTAAAACCGTCCCCTAAACGGGGGTATGGACTTCGGCGGGTGGGATAGGGGTTTCAAACGTCCGTTTCAGGCGCCCCGT
Organism: uncultured Collinsella sp.; assembly: GCA_949287055.1. Lineage (GTDB taxonomy): Bacteria > Actinomycetota > Coriobacteriia > Coriobacteriales > Coriobacteriaceae > Collinsella. The sequence goes on along the minus strand of CASEEY010000044.1, from coordinate 7,513 downwards.
CGGCGCGCTGCACCGTTCGGCACCGCCTCGCCAGTCGCGCCATAGTACAATGCGCCCTATGGAAGACATCATCGTGAACATACTCGAGATGCTGCGTCGCGGCGAGACAGTTGACGACGCGGCGCTCGTCAAGCTCGTGCATGCGCAGGCCAAGCGCACCGGCGGCGACAAGCGCTCCTTTGCCAAGCGCCGGCTGCTGCCGTTTTACCAGCGCGTCAAGCGCGAGGAGCCTGAGCGCTGGCGCAGCTGGAACGTGACGCCGGAGCTGGAACGCGCCCTGCTGCGCGCCATCCGCATGAAGCCGCGCCGCTCCGCCTCGGGCGTGGCGACCCTCACGGTCATCACCAAGCCCTGGCCGTGCGGCAGCGACTGCCTGTACTGTCCCAACGACGTGCGCATGCCCAAAAGCTACCTGCACGATGAGCCGGCCTGCGCCCGCGCGGAGCAGAACTGCTTCGACCCCTATCTTCAGGTATCGACCCGCTTGACCGCGCTTTCGCAGATGGGGCACGCCACCGATAAGATCGAGCTCATCATCCTGGGCGGCACATGGAGCGACTATCCGCGCGACTACCAGATATGGTTCGTGACCGAGCTGTTCCGTGCCCTGAACGACGATGCCATCTCCGGCGTGGCGGCAAATCCCATGCTCGCCGCGCCCGGCGAGGACAAGGGCGCCGTGCTCGCGAGCTCATCCGACGTGCCGGCGGGGGTCGTCGAGCGCCGCGCGTGGTACCGTACCTGCGGTATCGCGGTCGACGAGCGCGAGCTCGCGGCGGCATCTTCCGAGGTCCAGGCTGCAGTTGACGCCGGTTCGTGCAGCTATAACCGGGCGGTCGGGCAGCTGTACGGGCAAAGCAATGCGTGGCAGCGCGTGTCAGCCGCGCAGACGGCGACCTTCGAGGAGCTGGAGCGTCAGCAGCGCATCAACGAGACCGCCCGCCATCGCGTCGTCGGCCTGGTCGTGGAGACGCGCCCGGACGCCATCACGCCCGAGGCGCTCACGCTTATCCGCCGCCTGGGCGCGACCAAGATCCAGATGGGTGTGCAGAGCACCGACCAGCGCATCCTGGATATCAACGAGCGCGGGATCTCCGTCCGCCGTATCGCCGAGGCGTTCGCGCTGCTGCGCGCTTTCGGCTTCAAGATCCATGCGCACGCGATGGCCAATTTGCTCGGTGCGACGCCAGCCGACGACAAGCGCGACTACGCGCGCCTGATGCGCGACCCGGCGTACCAGCCCGACGAGGTGAAGCTCTATCCCTGCGCGCTGATCGGAAGCGCGCGCTTGGCTGAGCGGTACCGTGACGGCTCGTGGGCGCCCTATTCCGAAGAGGAGCTGCTCGACGTGCTCGTCGAGGACGTGCTCGCGACGCCGGCGTTCTGCCGCATCTCCCGCATGATCCGCGACTTTTCCTCCGACGATATCGTGGCGGGCAACAAGAAGCCCAACCTGCGTCAGCTCGTCGAGGCACGGCTCGCGGCACGCACCGACAGCGGCGTTCCGGTCCATCCCGACGTGCAGGAGATCCGCTTCCGCGAGATCGGTACGCGGGCGGTCGACGTGGACGATCTGCGTTTGGATACCGTCTCGTACAAGACGGAAAACACGATGGAGCATTTCCTGCAATGGGTGTGCGCGGACGGTCGCATCGCCGGGTTCCTGCGCCTATCGCTGCCCGATCAAGCCTACATCGAGGCGCACGCCGCCGACCTTCCCGTGACGGCGGGCGAGGCGATGATCCGCGAGGTGCACGTCTACGGCATGGCGACGCGCGTGGGCGCCGACGGTCGCGCCGCTCAACATCTGGGACTTGGCAAGCGCCTGGTCGAGCGCGCATGTTCTCTGGCACAGGATGCGGGCTATCGGCGCATCAACGTGATCAGCGCGGTGGGCACGCGGGAATACTACAGGCATCTTGGGTTTGCAGACCACGGGCTTTATCAGCAAAGGGAGCTGTAATGGGCAGGCAGATCTCGCAGCGCGAGGCATCCGAGCGGCGCCGTGCGGGCGGCGGCCTTCCGACCGAGGTCGTCGATGTCGCGGTCATCCTCTTCATCGCGATCGCGTTCACGGTAGGCGGCATGAGCGGGGCGGCGGCATGGGCCATGGCGCTGCTGTTCGCGCTTTCGTCCGTCATCGCAATCGTGTACCTGCGCTTCGATCCCCATGTCGCGCACACGGCGGGCGGCTTCGCGCTCGTTCGCACGCGGCGGCTGGCGGACGGCTCGTTAGCTCGCGTGTTGCGCCAAGGGGGCGTGTACCAGTCGGCGACCTACCTCGACGAGCGCCACTTCGAGCCGGTCTTTGCCTATCAGCGTGGCTTCAGCATCGTCTTCGATGCCGAGGACGCGATGCGCGCGGCCTCGGCTCACGGCATCTCGCGCGTGCTCGCGCTCGGCGGCGGTGGGTACGCGTGGCCCAAGTACGCTCTGACCGGGCATTCGGATCTTGCGATGACCGTCGTGGAGATCGACCCCGAGGTGACGAGTCTGGCACGGCGCCTGTTCTTCCTCGACGAGCTCGAGCATATCGCGGGGGCGCGTCTGCAGCTCGTGTGCGATGACGGACGGGCGGTGCTCGATCGCGGCGCTGCCGAGAAGACGACGTACGACGTCATCGTCAACGATACCTTTTCGGGCGCGGAGCCCGTGCGCGGCCTCGCCACGGTCGAGGCGATGCGTGCCGCCCGCGCGTGCCTGAACCCAGGCGGTATCTACATCACCAACGTCGTCTCCCGCGAGGAGGGGACCGACGTGACGTTTCTGTGCGACGTCGTGGCCACGCTTTCCGCGGTGTTCTCGCACGTGTGGGTCCTGCCGGTGACCGAGGAACTCTTCGCTGGCGAGGATAACTACCTGGTGATCGCCTCGGATACCGCGTACACTTGGCCCGATGCCGTCCCGTTTGACCAGGAGTTTTTGGGTGAGGTGCTGGGGGACTAGCGGAGCGCTCGCGGTTTCTGTCGGCATGTGCGGAACGCTATTTACAAGTGAAGCGTTTTGGATAGTTAGACATGTGCCATGAGCGCAACTGAACAATCATCATGAGTCTTTTTGTCGGCTATCAATTTGAGCGTGTTTTTTAAACCAGTGTTGAGTTCCTTCTTTTTTAACTGTCTTGCAGATTCAAGCAACTTGATGCATGCGGGCGCAAGTGTGTGGTCGGCTTTTCGATACAGTGCTGCTTCTGGACCATCAGACATGAGAATAAAGCCGGTAATAGCCATGTCTCGAGAGCTGGTAATGCTGCCGGTATACATCCTCATATGTTCTATGGCTGAAGACGAAGTCACAAAAAACGTTTCGTTCGAATGCTCTCCGTTGTCTGGAGAGCTAAGTGTTTCAAGTTTTTTGGTGCCATCGGCATCTGTAAGCTCCATACCGATGGCACCGTCGCCAAGATGGACAGCAATGAAGTTGTTTTTCTTTATGGCTACTGCTAGCGCTGTAGCGGCGAGATCAGATTGCTCAATATTCAGTTCGGTGGCCTTTTCTGCAAGCTGTTCGCGAATCGTTCGGCTGATTTTAGCGCGAGCGTCATCTTGTTCTAAATGCCATATCTCATCGAAATGACGACATAGGATGGCGCATAGCGTATAAGCGCATGTTTTTGATCCAATATGCGAGTGGCGCGCTGAGCCTGCACCGTCTGACAACGCAATGGCATTCACGTTGCGTCGATACGTTGTCGACACGCTATCTTGGCAAGGTGTGAGGCTATTAATATGTGATCTACCTTGAATCGCGGCACAGGCGCGTCTCCACATTACTCGCTTCATTGCTCTCCTATTATTTCCGCGTATTACAGTTCTGCCCAGCCACGAATGCCGTCTACATCCAATGCGACTTTGTCGCCAGGGGTGGATTGTGACACGCGCGATACAGATTTGCTTAGCCATGAGAAGAAGTCTGAGAATTTGAGCCCTTGGAGTCGAAGAGGTGCGCGGTTGGGGGAGAATCGCTGAAGGACGTTCATGTCAGCTTCTGGGCCAATGCCGATGGGAAAGACGGTCAATTTGCGAGATTCGACCATTGACGCTACACGGTCGATTTGCCGGTTGAGGACCGTTATATCACCGCCGCAGGGTTTGCCATCGGTCATCAGTACAAGCCAAGGTTGATAGTAGTCAACGCCGCTCGCCTTATATGCGGCTTTCCGCTTTTCGAGACTGTCAAGCGAAAGCTGTACCGCCTCGCCCATGGGCGTGTTTCCATAAGCCGTGAGAACGGGCGGCTCTGGGCGCGTATCAAGTGTGGCAAAATCGGCATCAAGAGAAGCCGGTCCGAAAGTGACGATACATATCTCTGCAGAAAAGCGGGCGATTTCATCTTCGTTTATTGCCTGATAAAAGGTCTTCACCCCTTCATTGAGTTCTTGAATCGGTTCGCCCATCATTGATCCTGAGCAGTCGAGGCAAAGCGCCACGGGGACTCGAGGGGTTGGGTTTTCAAAAAGGTCGTCCATTTCAATTAAAGCCAGATCGTTCATAGCAAACTCCTTTTCTCGTTGAACGAATCTATGGATCGGTTAGTTTACGAACGTAAGGAGAGGTACCAAGAGACGGCGAAATAGATTGGCGCAAGCATAATAAAAATAAGAATCAAAATAACGAATACAAGTACTATGTTAGTATTGTTTGATTCATTCTTGCTAATTCGATTTCTCGGCGAGCTGTTGACTGACTTCGGCTGTATTGTCGCCTTAGTGGCAGAAGGGGCATGCATGTTTGATAGGCGAGCCGATTGACGGACCGGCTGCGCTGCCATATGCGTTTGATGGGTCGATTTGATCGGCGCAGCCTTCTTCCGCTTGCCATGTTGGTGTCTATAGCATCTTCTGCACAATCCGTCTTGCTCGTCATACATCCACTTTGCAATCATGTACCCGCAACTTCTGCAAGGCGTACTTTGCCAACAGGCATTGCAATATTCAGGGAGGCGCTTGTTTAGATACCTTGCTCTGTTTCGGTTGTAGAGCGTAATCGTGTTGTTGCATCTTGGGTTGCTGCATGGATAGCTTTTCCAAACATCCTTCCGTTCGCAATCGGGACAGAACGGAGAGTATCTATTTGGGTCAGGAATGAACATATTGTGGCAGCGTTTGCATTCGCGTTTCTTAAGACGTGTCGGGAAAATATCCATGGCCATGGGATCGCGCTCGAGCATATGGTCGATTCCACGCCGATATGCTCTAAAAACATCAAGCCACTGTTCAGCATTCATTCGTTTATCTGGAGCGAAAAACTGCCCGTCTTTACGAAATGTGTCAACAAACGCCGTTCGCGTGTTATATGACATGTGGCTCCAAATGAAGCCCCATTTTCCTGGCGGTATTTTCGACTTGTCGTTGCTTTCGTAGGCAAAATTACCGTTTCGAATGTTTTCCGCTGGGCTTGCTCCGCCAACGGCGGCGTACGGAGATTTACCGGGGAGCATGATCATGAAAAGCAAAGTTGCGATGGCAAAGTTTTCCATGGCCTGCGTACGTAAGAACGTGTTGTAGTCTCTGCCTTGGGCTTCTGGAGCAGTAAAGTGCGGCGTACCCGCGGGGCAAGGATACCTGCCTATTTGATAGCTGTCGCAATCGACGAAAAAAAACTTCGGTCGGTGAGACGATAAGGATGTTTTGTCCATTAATGTCGCCAAGAATAATGCCCCGCTCGTTGAGGTATTTGATCTTTTCGAGAATCGTTATGCAAAGTTGGATGGTGTCGCGTCTTGTCCACGAGGGGAACTTTAGCTGCAGGAGCTTGGGCATGAATACCGACTTGCCGAGTTCTACGCCATTGGCTCGCGGCATTAGGAAACCGACCGTTTCGCTTTGTTCATTTTTAATTAGAGCAACTGGGAAGCACACGCCGGCAAGTCCGATGGATTTGGTCAGCATAAGTTTTATCTTGTCGATTTTTGTATCAACAAGCTTTCTTCGCGAGTAAATCTTGGCTACATAGCTGGACTTTGTCGCGAGATCTGTTTCGAAGACCGAGCCCTCTCCGCCTTCACCTATCTTCTTCGTTAGCCTTATGTGTCTGCGGTGCGTTCCGTCATCGGCAACCACCTTTATGGATACCGTCTGGCCCTTAAGCGTGCCTTCGCCAGGTAAAGAGCCCTGAAGGATAACCTGTTTTCCAGGTGGTATGGCTTGCGCATGTTGAGAAGATGCTGCCACGGTTATCGCCACCATTCTTGTTTAGGTGAATTGATGGTTTGGTCGGATGAGTTACTTCGTAAGGAGTTGTTCTGTTCGGTCTCTTCCCTTTTGCTTGATGTATTGCGTGGCTTGGACCGTCCTTTATCGAAATGCCATCGCGCGATAGATCCATTTGAGTCGATGCGACGCACCTTGAGCTCATATCCCTTTCGCGGGCGAACCGATTGAAAATCTGAAATGGCTATCAGATCAGTTGCGAGCGCTCTGTCTTGGGTGATGAAAAGGAGGTTCCGTTGTGTCCTGAATTTAAGTGCCACCGATAGAAGGATGGCGTCAGCAAAAGGATCATTTGGATCTCCGACAATTGATACGATGCCTTCTGTAATAAGGGGTGACAGCCGGCCGAGTACGATTTCGCATCGCAAACCAAGTTGCGGGCGGCTGGGGCTATCGTGCACCTTCGATAGCTTTATGAGTTCATCGTAATTTCGTTTAACAACAATGATGCTGCCGATTTGCGAGAGCGTGGGCAGCTCATAGCTCCAGAAACGACTGGCTTTTTCGGCATTATTTGAAATTGTGCCGCGGCGACTCACATTCCAGCAGGAATCGAGTAGGGAGCAGGTATCTATGAATATGAGCGTATCGTCACGGGACATGGTTCAGTCAACTTCTCCCGGTGCCGATTTGATGCAGACAAGCTCGATAAGCGCGTTCAGGTTCGGTGACTTTGCAAGTGGGTTATGTTTGGAGGCAAGTCTTCCTTGTTTAATTGCAATTTCCTGCAGTTCTTCTAGAATTCGGAAGGAATCAAGCTCTTCTGTACTGACCAAATTGATCATCGACTGGATAATGTTTTTCGATGTTTCGATTATGTCGCAGTAGCAATCAGAGTCATCTTCGAAATAAGTCGGTTCCAGCTGAGCAATTGCGCGGCAAATGCGTTCGGTCCTATCCTCGTTGTCTTGATGGTCTTCGGTTCGATCTGCAGGTTCTTTGCCTTGAATGGGGTTTACGGATACGCGAGCGCTTTCGTTACAACCGTCTTCATTCGCTTCGAATGAGCGATTATCTTCTTGCTCAGATTCCGGTTTTGGGCAAGAGCGCGCGGAGATTCCTCGATGATGCTCTGTTTCTATATTGTCGAGCAAGCCGTTGAGATAGTCGCCTGTGGGTTCAGTCTCAGCGTAACTTGAATCATCAAGTTCGTATACGGGGTCCGAGTCTTCCTCAATTACAGGTGCTTCTAAAGTTTGTTCCGTAGCATCCTGCTGAGGCAGGATGCTAGGTGAATTAATGGTGTGTGCTTCATCTCCAACATGGTTGACCGAAACCCATCCCTTTATCTTTCCCATGACA
>CASEEY010000043.1 GCA_949287055.1 uncultured Collinsella sp. | reverse complement strand
GCCGCTTGTGTGCGCACGGTGCCGCACAACGCGTTCGCCCGCCTCTTACAACAGCTCAAAGTGATTCTTGTGAAACGCGATAAGGCCGTCGCGCCGCATGCGCGAGAGCTCTGCCGACAGGGCGCTTCGGTCAACACCCAGGTAGTTGGCGAGCTCTTGGCGCGAAAAGGGAATCGCAAAGCTGCTTGATCGGTGCTCGATCGCCTGCTCGGACAGGTAGGACATGACGCGTCCGCGGATCGTCTTTGCGGCCGTGTGCATGATACGGCGCGATAGGGCGAGATTCTTGAGCGCCGAGATGCGCACAAGGTTCTGGATAAGGCGATGGTGCTGCGCGCACGAGCGTCCGCAGACGGTAAGGAGCTTCTCCGCGTTGAGGAACAGCACGGTCGTGGGCTGCGCCGCCACGGCATCGACCAGCATCTTCTGCTGCGGACTGACGGCGTAAGCCTCGCCGAAGATCTGTCCCGGAGCCACATGGACGAAGATATCGCTGGCTCCCCAATAGTACGTGGCGACGATATTGACGCTTCCCGCAAGGACAAGCCCCAGATAGCGCACCTCATCTCCGGCGCGCAGGATGGTCTCTCCCTTGTCGTACGTTCGCGTGTGCGCCTCGAGGCAGGGGAGCATCGCCTCGATTTCGTCGGCGGTGATGCCGTCGAAGATCGCATGATGTGTAAGGGATGCGCAATTCATCGGTTTCTCCAATCCGTTGTCACAACAACATACCCATGGGCCCCTCGGCGATATACCTAGGCGACGCGCGGTCGCAAAAGCTACGCGACCGCTTGCCAAGAGCAAGGAGGGCTCAATGAAGACAATGGAAACCCCGATGTTCTGCTTTCAATGCGAGCAGACCGCCGGTTGTAGCGCCTGTGTCGGTCGCGCAGGCGTGTGCGGTAAGACGGCGGACGTCGCCCGCCTGCAAGACGAGCTGACCGGCGCGCTTATCGGCTTGGCGCGCATTGCGGACGATGCGCGGGAGCGTCCGGGCAGGGCTCGGCTCGTGCTGGAGAGCCTGTTCGCGACGGTGACGAACGTCAACTTTGACGCGGAGGTACTGCGCGAGCTGATCGACTGCGTCCATGCCGAGCGCGACACGGCGGCTGCGGGCGACGTAGGCGCTGCGGGCGCCGACTACGACATGGACAAGATCTGGATGGCCGACGAGGACATCCGTTCGCTGAAGTCGCTTATCTTGTTCGGCATCCGCGGCATGGCAGCCTATGCCTATCATGCCTGGGTGCTTGGCTACGAGAAGGATGAGCTTGACCGTTTCTTCCTGCGCGCCCTTCGCGCGCTTGGCGAGGACCTGGGCGCCGATGAGCTGCTGTCGCTTACACTCGAGGTGGGTGAGAAGAACCTGGTGTGCATGGAGATGCTCGACCTTGCCAATACGGGCGCCTACGGTACGCCGGTGCCCACCACGGTGCCGCTGCTGGTGGAGAAGGGCCCGTTCATCGTCGTGTCGGGACACGACCTGTTCGTCCTCCACGAGCTGCTCGAGCAGACGGCGGGTACGGGTGTGAACGTGTACACGCACGGCGAGATGCTGCCCGCGCACGGGTACCCCGAGCTCAAGAAGTACCCGCATCTCAAGGGCAACTTTGGCACCGCTTGGCAAAACCAGCAGAAGGAGTTCGCCGATATCCCGGCGCCCGTGCTCTTCACCACCAACTGCCTGATGCCGCCGCGTGCGAGCTATGCCGACCGCGTGTTCACCACCGAGGTCGTTGCCTATCCCGGCTTGGTGCATATCGGCGAGGAGCGCGACTATGCTCCCGTCATCCGCCGCGCGCTCGAGCTGGGAGGATATGCGGAAGATCGGCAGTTCACCGGTATCAACGGCGGAACCACGGTGACGACGGGATTTGCCCACGGTACCGTGCTGGCGGTGGCCGATCATGTGGTGGATGCCGTCAAGTCGGGCAAGATCGGGCACTTCTACCTGATCGGCGGGTGCGACGGCGCGCGCCCGGGGCGTAACTACTACACGGAGCTGGTGGAGCGGACGCCGGCCGACAGCGTGGTGCTCACGCTGGCGTGTGGAAAGTACCGCTTCAACGATCTGGATCTGGGGACCGTTGCCGGCTTGCCCCGCCTGATGGACATGGGGCAGTGCAACGATGCGTACAGCGCGATCCGCGTCGCCATGGCGCTTGCCGAGGCGTTTGGATGCGAAGTGAACGAGCTTCCGCTATCCATCATCCTGTCCTGGTACGAGCAGAAGGCCGTCTGCATCCTGCTGACGCTGCTGTACTTGGGGATTCGTGACATCAAACTCGGCCCCACGCTGCCTGCGTTCGTGTCACCCGGCGTTCTTGAATACCTCGTCAAGCAATTTGGCATTGCGCCGATTTCCACACCCGAAGAAGATTTGCAGCGGTAGCGGCGCGTCTCGGCTGGGCGCCGCGCGTCTGGCATGCTGCAGGGCAAGGTGAAAGGACCACCTCGCCCTGCAGCATGAAGACGCGGGCGGCCTGAGGCCCGTACCCATTTCGCGCCATGGTTCGCTCTTGGCATAAGATATACAGGGCAGCCTATGAGAGGGGACGCGTATGCAGCGCAAGGAGATCCAGACCGCCGAAGTGCCCGAAGAGGCGCAGGTGATATACGAAGTCGACGACACGACCGGTCCGATGGACACGATCATGCGGTTCCGGTTCTTTATCATCGGCCTGCTGGTGGTGCTCGGCCTTGTATCGGCGTTTCCTCTGCGCGCGGTGTTCTCCTCCCCGGATACCTACGCCACATCCATCGCAACGCTTGATGACAAGAAGAACAACGTGCTCGGCATGGTCGCCGCGTCGACCGGCGCCTCGGCGGCCATCACTGCTATCCCCGATGACGTCGGAACGCCCATCGCCGACAAGCTCATGGACCTGAGCACGAACCTCATGCTCGTCCTCGCCGTTATCTACCTCGAGAAATACCTGTTGACCGTCTTCGGCTTCGCAGCGTTTGGCATTTTGATTCCCGCCGCCCTGGCGTGTTTCGTCATCTCGCTCGCGCTGTATTGCCGCTCGACCTTGAGCGGGTCGTTTGCCCTGGTGGCGCGCAAGCTTCTGGTGCTGGCGCTCGTGCTGTGGGTGACGGTTCCGGCGGGCGTTGCGGTAACCAACATGATCGATCGGACCTACGAGATCTCCTATGCGACGGAGAGCGTGGAGGGAGTCGAGGCCGAGGCGGAAGCTGAGGAAGACACCGAGGAGGGCGGCAGCCCGATCGACTTCATTATCAGCATTCCCGAGAAAATCGCCGACGCCGCGACGGGCGTTGCCGACGAGATGCTCTCGCAGGTGAACCGCCTGATCGAAGGCGTTGCCGTGATGATCGTCACGTCGTGCATCATCCCGATCCTGGTGCTCTTGTTCTTCCTCTGGATGGCGAACCTGCTGCTGGGCATCAACGTCGATGCGCCGCGCCGCATGATCTCGTCGCGCGCCCAGCGCCTGAAGGTGAGCCGCTCAGATATCCAGGAGATGCGCCAGAGCCTGCCCAAGCGCGCGCCGCGCGACGAATAATCGAGGGCGCTTTAACCTGATAGGGACCGATCGCGCCGCCATGCGCCCTCCGCTGGGCGCATGGCGGCGCGATTTTGGACAATTTGTTCAGATATGAAGGTTGGGAGCCGCCTGCAAGGGGGTTTGAGGCCCGAAACGAGCGCGCTCAGGCGATCGGTGGCCGTCAAATCTGCCCGTCGAGGTCAACATGAGGGCAAAACGGGCGCTCTAGAGCGCCTCGAGACCTTCATATCTGAACAAATTGTCCACCTGAGCGCCCCTGTCGCGGTTTTGTCGACGGATCGCATCGCTTTTGCTGTCGTTTTTCGCCAAGCGGGATGCGCTGCCATCGGGACAACACGACGGTCCCCGTAGGCAGAGCATGAACTATCCGTTGAGACATGTGGTGCACATGGCGCCCCAAGCACTCCTATTGTTATCGTTATCAGCGGCTATGTTTCGGGCCGACGGCTTTGCCCGCAGGGCCCCACGCGATAAGGAGCAACCATGCTGCAAGATAACGCCATCTGGATGGGTGTGGGCGCCGAGCCCGATTGCAGCCACGTGAACCTGCTGCTCAACCAGGCCAACCGCCACGGTCTCATCGCCGGCGCCTCGGGCACGGGCAAGACGGTCACGCTCAAGGTCATGGCCGAGGGCTTTTCCAAGGCCGGTGTCCCGGTCTTCATGGCCGACGTCAAGGGCGATATCACCGGCATGTGCGCGCCGGGCGAGGACACCGAGGACATGCAGAAGCGCATCAAGAAGTTCGGCCTCGAGGGCTTCACCTATGAGGGCTGCCCCACGCGCGTGTGGGACATGACGGGTGGCCAGGGCATTCCGGTGCGCATCACCATCTCCGACATGGGCCCCACGATGCTCGCGCGTCTGCTGGAGCTCACCGAGGTGCAGGAGGGCGTGCTCGACATCGTCTTCCGCATCGCCGATGACAAGCAGCTTCTGCTCATCGACCTCAAGGACTTGCGCTCGATGCTCACCTACGTGTCCGAGCACGCGAAGGAGTACGAGACCACCTACGGCAAGGTCTCGAGCCAGTCGATCGGTGCGATCCTGCGCCAGCTCATCTCCATCGAGGACCAGGGCGGCGAGATCTTCTTCGGCGAGCCCGACATCGACCTTGCCGACTGGTTCGCGTGCGCGCCGAACGGCCAGGGCTATGTGAACATCCTCAACGCCGCCAAGCTCATCCAGAGCCCGCAGATCTACGCCATGTTTCTGCTGTGGATGCTCTCCGAGCTGTTTGACACCCTGCCCGAGGAGGGCGACCTCGACAAGCCCAAGTTCGTATTCTTCTTCGACGAGGCGCACCTGCTGTTCAACGATATGCCGAGCGAGCTGCTCGACAAGATCGTGCAGGTGGTCAAGCTCATCCGCTCCAAGGGCGTGGGCGTGTACTTCATCACCCAGAGCCCGTCCGACATTCCCGACGAGGTGCTGGCGCAGCTCTCCAACCGCATCCAGCACGGCCTGCGCGCCTACACGCCGGCCGAGCAGAAGGCCGTGCGCGCCGCTGCCGAGTCCTTCCGCGAGAATCCTGCGTTCAAGAGCGAAGACGTGATCCTGGAGCTCGGCACCGGCGAGGCGCTCGTCTCGTTCTTGAACGAGGACGGCCAGCCCGAGATCGTTGAGCGCGCCAAGATCCTGCCGCCGCAGTGCCTGATGGCCGCAGCTCCCGAAGCCGACCTCAAGGCTACGCTCGATGGTCAGGCCGACCTGATGAAGAAGTACGGCGACGCCGTCGACCGCGAGAGCGCTTTCGAGCAGATCGACGATCTGAAGGGAGAGGCCGAGAAGGAGGCCAAGGAAGAGGAAGAGCGCAAGAAGCGCGAAGAGGAGAAGACGATCAAGGAGAAGGCCAAGGCAAAGGCCGCCGAGAAGGCCGCCATCCGCGCTGAGGAGCGCAAGCAGCGCGCCCGCGAGAAGCAGCAGGAACAGGTCATGAAGGGCATCAGCAAGGTTGCCACCACCCTGTTCAACACGTTTGGCCGCGAGGCGACCAAGCAGATCACGCGCAACCTGTTCGGTGGCCGTCGCCGCGGTTAATCGACGGGTACGACAAAGGAGCGCGAAACCCCATCGCATGTGAGCGGGCGGAATCGGGAAGGCCGGTTCCGCCCGCTTTTTCATACAGCGATGCGCCGTTGGGCCGCACAGTGAAATAGCATGAAGTTTACTTGCGTTAAGTTAGGTTCGGTTTACCTTTATATCCGCATCGTTTACCATGGCTAACTGATTGTGTGACCATGCCATCTGATGAAGCGGGAGCGTAACGGCCCATGATGATCAACAAGCGGCTCATTGACTTGGTGCCGCAAAGCAGACGCTATGTCGCCCTCAACGTGGCATTGCAATGGTGCTCGCTTGCGGCGAACATCGTCATGATCGCGGCGTTTTGCCGTCTGCTGGAGTGCGTGCACTCCGTTGCGACGAGAGCGAATGCGGGTCTGGAGACCGCTGCGGATGCGGCGTCGTCCGGCTCCGTAGCCGCCGATCTCCCCGCAAATATCTTGTTCGTTGCGGCGGTCGGCGTGACGGCCATTGTCATTCGCATGCTCGCCACCATGGGCGCCGCGCGTGCGAGTTTTCTCGCTTCGCGCTCGGTGAAGCGCACGTTGCGCGGTCGCATCTACGAAAAGCTGCTGCGTTTGGGGCCGGCGTATCGCGAGCGCGTTATGACCTCGGAGGTCGTGCAGGTCTCGGTTGAGGGCGTCGACCAGCTGGAAACGTACTTCGGTGCGTATCTCCCGCAGTTCTTTTACGCCATGCTCGCTCCGCTTACGCTGTTCGTCGTCCTTTGCTTCGTGAACGTGCCCTCAGCGGCCATCTTGTTGATATGCGTGCCGCTCATCCCGGTGGCGATCGCGGCGGTGCAGACGTGGGCCAAGAAGCTACTCTCGAAGTATTGGGGGCAGTACACCGAGCTCGGCGACACGTTCCTCGAGAACCTGCAGGGCCTGACCACGCTCAAGATCTACCAGGCGGACGAGTTCAAACAGCGCGAGATGAACGAGCAGGCTGAAGCCTTTCGCCGTATCACCATGCGCGTGCTCACCATGCAGCTCAATTCCATCACCATCATGGATATCGTGGCGTATGGCGGGGCGGCAGCGGGCATCGCGATGGCGCTGTTCCAGTACCGGGCTGGCAATGTGGGTCTGGGCGGTTGTCTGGCGATCATGCTGCTCGCCGCGGACTATTTCATTCCCATGCGGCAGCTCGGGTCGTTTTTCCATATCGCCATGAACGGTATGGCGGCAAGCGATAAGATCTTCCGCCTGCTGGATGCACCTGAACCGGAGTACGGTGTGAGCGCGTTTCCCGTGCGGACGGATATTCGTTGCGATGGCGTGGGCTACTCGTACGAGGAGGGGCGGAAGGCGCTCGACGGCGTCGATCTGGACCTCGCCCCCGGTTCGTTCACGGCGCTCGTGGGCGAGAGCGGATGCGGCAAGTCGACGCTCGCCGCGGTTCTCATGGGGCGCAATCGCGGCTACACCGGATCGGTGCGCATCGGGGGTGTCGAGCTCGCGCAGATCGACACCGCAGACCTTATGCGCTACGTGACCTACATTGGACATCAGAGCTATCTGTTCTGTGGGACTGTGCGCGAGAATCTCCTGGTTGCCGCGCCGGATGCGACCGACTGCGAGCTCTGGCGGGTGCTCGAGGTCGCGCGTCTGGCGGATTATCTGCGCACCGAGCAGGGTCTCGACACGCGTTTGACCGAGCAGGCTTCCAATCTTTCCGGCGGGCAGCGCCAGCGCTTGGCCATCGCCCGTGCGCTGCTGCACGATACGCCCATCTACATCTTCGACGAGGCGGCGTCGAATGTGGATGTGGAGAGCGAGGACGCCATCATGGATGCGGTATCGAGCCTCGCGGGCGCGAAGACGGTGCTGTTCATCTCGCACCGCTTGGCGAGTGTGGCGGATGCCGACCGTATCTATGTGCTTACGAACGGACGTGTGGCGGAAGCGGGGGCGCACGCCGAGCTGCTTGCCCAAAACGGGATCTATGCTCGGCTGTGGCATGCCCAGCGCGAGTTGGAAGAATTCGGTATGGACGACGATCGAGAAGCGGCCGTGGGCGATGACGACCGTCCCGCCGCCATGCCTGTGCAGGCGGGCCGCGCAGGCTTTCGTGATGAGTCTGTCGCTGCGTTCGCGACGACGGCTTCTGCGTCAATGACGTCTGGGGTCCATAAGGAGGCGATTGCATGAGACGCAGCGGATGTACGGTCATGATCAGACTCGTCGGCCTGGTGAAGCCGCTCGCGGGCTTCATGGTGCTCGCCATCTCAATGGGCTTGGCGGGTCATCTGTGCGCCACAGCGCTTACGGTGCTCGGCGCGTACGGTGCACTTTCGGTGCTCGGGGAGGATGGGGGCACCGTCTCCCTCGTGCCTATCGTGGTCGCTATGGGCGCGTGCGCGCTCGCTCGCGGCGTTTTGCGCTATGGCGAGCAGGCATGCAACCATTTCATCGCGTTCAAGCTCCTCGCGCTCATCCGCGATCGCGTCTTTCGGTCGCTACGGCGCCTTGCGCCGGCGAAGCTCGAGGGCCGTGGCAAAGGCGACCTCATCTCGGTCATCACCTCGGATATCGAGCTGCTCGAGGTCTTTTATGCGCACACCATCTCGCCTGCGATGATTGCGCTGTTGTTCAGCATCATCCTATGCCTGTTCATCGGGTCATTCAGCGTGGTGCTGGGCGTCTATGCTGCCGCGGCGTATCTCGTGGTGGGCATCGTGGTGCCGTGGGTTGCGGCGCGGGCGAGCGGAGATAGCGGGCAGCGGTTCCGCGAGCAGTCCGGTGCCCTCGCATCGTTTGTCCTCGAGAGCCTGCGCGGTTTGGACGAGATCTTGCAGTACGGCTGCGGTGAGAAGCGCTTAGCATCGATGCTTGGGCGAACGGACGAGCTTGCGGCTCAAGATGAGCATCTTAAGCGCGTGGCTGGGCGCAACACCGCTATCACAAGCGGCGTGATTCTGCTTTTCGACCTCGGTATGCTCCTGCTCGCAACGTACCTGTGCGTGCGGGATGGTACGAGCTTCGCATGCGCGCTCGTGGCTGTCGTGGCGCTTATGGGGTCGTTCGGCCCCGTGGTGGCGCTTGCGAATCTGGGGAGTACCCTGCAGGGTACGTTTGCCGCCGGCAACCGCGTGCTCGATATCTTGGACGAGAAGCCGGCGGTGGAAGAGGTCTCGGGTGAGACGGCGACGGAGTTTGCGGGCGCCGAGGCGCGCAACGTGACATTTTCCTACGGTGACGAGCAGGTCCTCCATGGTGTGTCGGTTCGGGCACCGCAAGGTTCGGTCGTGGGCATCTCAGGAAAGAGCGGTTCGGGCAAGTCGACGCTGCTGCGGCTCTTCATGCGCTTTTGGGATGCGGATGCCGGGGCGGTCGAGATCTCCGGTCGTGATATCCGGCGGGTGAACACGGGCGATCTGCGCGATATGGAATCGCTCGTCACGCAGGATACGCATCTGTTTCAGGGGAGCATTCGGCAGAACTTGCGTATCGCCAAGCTCGACGCTACCGACGAGGAGATCGAGGCCGCCTGCCGCAAGGCATCCGTGCACGACTTCATCATGTCGCTTCCGGCGGGGTACGACACGCAGGTGGGCGAGCTGGGTGATGCGCTTTCCGGCGGAGAGCGGCAGCGGCTGGGGCTTGCGCGCGCGTTTTTGCACGATGCGCCGTTCATGCTGCTCGACGAGCCCACGAGCAATCTCGACAGCTTGAACGAGGCTGTGGTGCTGCAGGCGCTCGCTCGGGAACGTGCTGGCAAGACCGTGTTGCTCGTGTCGCACCGCGCCTCGACGATGCGCATCGCGGATACGGTGGTGTCCGTTGAACATGGGCGGGTGAGCTGATATGGCACGCGGTTCCGATCCTGCCCGCGTCGCGGCGAAGCGTGAGCGGGAGAAGCGCATGGTATCCGAGATGATCGCGCTGTATTGCCGCAAGCGCCATGGCGCGCGCTCGGGCGATCTTTGTCCGGACTGCGCCGCGCTCGACGCCTATGCGCGACAGCGCAGCGACCGCTGCCCGTTTATGGAGACGAAGACGTTCTGCTCCAACTGCCGTGTGCATTGCTACCGGTCCGATATGCGCGAGAGGATTCGCGAGGTTATGCGCTTCGCCGGACCGCGCATGATATTCCGCCATCCAGTCGCCGCCGTTCGCCATGTGGTCGAAACACGCGTCGAGAAGCACCGTATCGAAAGGGAGAATACAGCATGAACCTGAAGAAAGCGCTGCTCATAATCGTCGGCTGCATAGGGCTCGTCCTTGGCGCGGTGGGTGCAGTGGTGCCGTTGCTCCCGGCATTTCCTTTTTTAATGCTTGCTGCAGTCTGTTTTGCAAAGAGTTCAGAGCGCCTGCATGCTTGGTTTACGGGCACGAAGCTCTATAAGAAAAATCTCGAGAGCTTTGTGGCGGGTCAAGGTATGGACTGGCCGACGAAGATCCGCATCATGGTGACGGTGACGATCCTCATGTCCATCGGTTTCGTCATGATGCACCAGGTGCGGATGGGGCAGATCGTCCTCGTCTGCGTCTGGGTGTTCCACATCCTCCTGTTCAGCTTCGGCATCAAGACGCGCCGGCCGTCTGCGGAGGGGTAGCGTCCGTTCGAGCGATGCCCGGCAAAGATTGCGCCGTCCTACAGACGTAGCCGGGCTAGCGTTTTTGGCATGGGTTCCGCGCGGGATTTCCTCGGTTTATCGGGAAGAGCCCCTCTGCGCGCGGCTTCAGTCGAGCAGTTGGGCGATGGCGCGCACGACGGCGTCGGCGGCTTTCGAGACCTGCGTGGGGTCCTCGATCTGCAGGATGACCTTGCCCTTGATGCCGAGTTCGGTGATCTCGGAGAAAAAGACGCTCGGGCCGTCGACCACCGGCGACACGCCCTGTGCGGCGTCGCGCGCAAGTGCGATCAGCGCATCGGAGAGGGCGTCGATCGACGTGCTTGTCTCGGTGCCATCGCTGCGGTAGCGCGGGATGGCAAACGGCACGGAGACGCGGCTGGCGGGCAGCAGGTGCACGAGCGCGGTCTTGGAGATCACCGAGTTGGGGATGACGACGGTCTGTCCGAGCGGATCTTTGATCGAGGTGTGGCGCCACGAGATGTCCTGCACCACGCCGATCTCGGCGTCGACTTGGATGTTGTCACCGGGTTTGATGATGCCCATGAACGCCATCTGCAGGCCTCCGATGAGGTTTGACAGCGTGTCTTGGAAGCCGAGCGAGACGGCGATACCGCCGACGCCAAGGGCGGTGATGATGGCGTTTGAGTTTTGACCGTAGACGCTGTCGAGGATGATGCTCGCGCCGACCGCCCAGATGACCGCGCGCACGATGTTGACGATGATGCTCGACGAGGGCAGGGGATTGCTGTCCTTGTTGAGCAGATGGCGCAGGGCGCGCGCCGCCACGCGCGACACCGCGATGGTCGCGGCGCCGAGCACGATCGTCCAGAAGATCTGCTGGACGATCTGCATGTTGATTAAGCTGAGCACCGTGTTGGCAAGGTCGGGCATGGGGTCTCCCTGGTCGGTTCGTCATCCCTATGATACCTGCCGTGCGAAAAACGTGCTCGCCATGCCGGCTTTGTGCCGGACGGACGCGGATGCGGTGCGTGAACGGACATGAACGGGGAATATACTTGGTCGTATGTTGTGCACGCCGCCGTGTTGCCGGCGCGAGGAGGGGCGCGATATGGATCAGGAACGGTATCTGGGAGAGGCGACGCCCAAGCTCGGCTTCGGCTTCATGCGCCTGCCGAAGCTCGAGGACGGCTCGTTTGACATCGAGCAGATCAAGGCCATGGTCGACCGCTTCATGGATGCGGGACTGACGTATTTTGACACCGCGTACGTGTATGACAAGGGCGGCTCCGAGCGCGCTCTGAAAGAGGCGCTCATCGATCGCTATCCGCGCGAGCGCTTCACCGTCGCCACGAAGGTGAACGCACGGGTCGCGACCTCGGCCGAAGACGCACGCCAGCAGCTCGTTACGAGCCTGGAGCGCACGGGCGCCGGGTACTTCGATTACTACCTGCTCCATGCAGTGCAGGAGAGCAACATCGGCGCATACGACGAGTACGGCCTATGGGATTTCGTGCGTGAGCAGAAGGCCGCCGGCACCATTCGCCATTGGGGCTTTTCGTTCCACGGCAGCCCGGCGCTGCTGGAGGAGCTGCTGACCAAGCATCCGGATGCCGAGTTCGTGCAGCTGCAGATCAACTATGCCGACTGGGAGCATCCCGAGGTCGCGTCGCGCACCGTCTACGAGATCGCCCGCAAGCACGGCAAGCCCGTGGTGATCATGGAGCCGGTCAAGGGCGGCATGCTCGCCAACCCGATTCCGCAGGTGCAAGAGCTGCTGCGTGCGGCGAACCCCGACGCGTCCTTCGCCTCGTGGGCGATCCGCTACGCCGCCTCGCTCGAAGGCGTCATCACGGTGCTCTCCGGCATGTCCAATCTCGAGCAGGTCGATGACAACATCTCGTACATGCGCGATTTCCAGCCCCTGAGCGCCGAGGAGAGGCGCGTGATCGACGCGGCTCAGGAAGTCTTCGCAAGCATGGACTCCATCCCCTGCACGGCGTGCCGGTACTGCACGGACGGCTGCCCGATGCACATCCCCATTCCGAGCATCTTCGCCGCACGGAACAAGCAGACCGTATGGGGCCTCGACGAGCAGGCGAAAAAGGACTACGAGGAGGCCGTCGGCGCCGAGGGCGCGGGCAGGGCGGACGCGTGCATCGCGTGCGGTCAGTGCGAGGCGGCATGCCCGCAGCACATCCACATAATCGACGAACTGCGCGATTGCGCGGAGGCCTTCGAAGGTTAGTTGACGGTAAAACGTCCGGGGCAAGTCCGCCGGGGGCGAAAACACCCTAGGGATTATTTTATATGGC
>CASEEY010000042.1 GCA_949287055.1 uncultured Collinsella sp. | reverse complement strand
CCTAGGGTGTTTTCACATCCCCCCGGGGCACCTTTATGCCTGCATGACCCTGCATACTTGACTTTCGATGCAGCCGTTTCATACTTGACGGTATCAAACATTGACATGTCAAGGAGTTGCCATGGCTTCATCCCTGCCATTCGGTTTTTCGCTCACCGATCTGCACATGCAGGTGAGCGCGATGTTCCACCTCATGCGCGCGTGCAACCACGATAAGGTCGTGGAGCTTGGTCTGGGGCCCGGTCGCCCGCGCGTCCTGTCCTATCTTGCCGTCTACGGCGCAAGCACCCAGCGTGATATCGCCCGTTACTTCGGCATCGACGCCGCTGCCGTCTCGCGCATGCTCGACGGCCTCGTGCGCGACGGGTTCGTGCGCATCGTCCCCGGCCGGGACCGGCGCTGCCGCGTCGTCGAGTTGACCGAGTTCGGCTGCACGACCCTGTCTGCATGGGATCGGTGGTGCGCCGACGTCGACGAGGTGATGCTTGAGGGCTTTTCCGACGAAGAGCGTGCCGCGGTGACCGACATGCTCGACCGCATCTGCGCCAACATGCGCGCCCATCTGGGCCGAAACGTCGTTGACAAAGAAGACGATCCGCTCGAGACGGAGGCCGCCCATGAATGAGATCCGCCGCCTGCTGCACTACGTGGGGCCCTATCGCCGCGACGCCGTGCTCGGCATTATCTTCGTGGCGCTCGAGACCTCGCTCGAGCTGCTGATCCCCCTGCTCATGGCCAACATCATCGACGAGGGCGTCGCCAGCGGAGACACCCGCTACATCTTCGAGCAGGGCGCGATCATGCTCGCCCTCGCGCTGCTGTCGCTCGTCCTTGGCTTGGGATACGCCCGCTTCGCCTCGCGGCTCGCCACGGGCATCGGTGCCCAGTTGCGCCAAGCCGAGTACGAACGGATCCAGGACTTCGCTTTCGGCAACCTCGATCGCTACCAGACCTCGAGCCTCGTTACCCGCATGACGACCGACATCACCGTGATCCAAAACGCGGTGTCGAGCGGTTTTCGGCCCATGGTGCGCGGCCCGGTGCTGCTCGTCATGGGCTTCATCTACGCCTACGTCATGAACGCCGAGCTCGCCGTGGTCTTCTTCTGCACGATGCCGGTGCTCGCGATCTTCCTCAGCCTCATCACGTGGCGCGTCGCACCGCTCTACCGCGACCTGCAGACGTCCATGGACCATCTGAACCGCGTGGTCCAGGAGGACGTGACCGCCGTGCGCGCCGTCAAGGCGTATGTGCGCGAGGGCTATGAGCGCGAGGTCTTCCACGGCGTCAACGATGCGCTGGCAAAGACCTCGACCAAGACGTTCTCGACGGCGGTGCTCAACCTGCCGGCGTTCAACATCGTCATGTACACCACCACCGTGCTCGTGCTCGCGGTGGGCGGCCACATGGTCATGACCGGCGCCATGGGCGTGGGCATCCTCACCGGCTTCATGAGCTACGTGCTGCAGATCATGAACTCCCTCATGATGATCTCGAACGTGTTTCTGCTGCTCACGCGCGCGCTCACGAGCGTACGGCGCGTAGGCGAGGTGCTCGACGAACACCCGTTGATCGCGAGTCCCGACACCGCGACGGCGCTCACCGAGGTGCCGGACGGGTCGGTGGAGTTCGACCACGTGAGCTTCAAGTACAGCGCCGATGCCGAAGAAGATGTGCTCGAGGACGTGAGCCTGTCCATCCCGTCCGGCGCGACCGTGGGCGTGCTCGGCTCGACCGGTTCGGGCAAGAGCTCGCTTGTGCAGCTGATCGCCCGCCTGTACGACGCGACCGCCGGTACGGTCCGCGTCGGCGGCCACGACGTGCGCGCCTACGACCTCGCGGAGCTGCGTGAGGCGGTGGGCGTCGTGCTGCAGAACAACGTGCTGTTCACGGGGACCGTCCGCGAGAATCTGCAGTGGGGCGCCCCGGACGCCACCGACGAGGAGCTGCTGTGCGCCTGCGAGATGGCGTGCGCCGACGAGTTCCTGGATCGCATCGGCGGGCTCGACGGCGATCTGGGCCAGGGCGGCGCCGGTGTTTCCGGCGGCCAGAAGCAGCGCCTGTGCATCGCGCGCACCCTGCTCAAGCGCCCGCGCATCCTGATCTTCGACGACTCCACGAGCGCGGTCGACATGGCGACCGAGGCCAAGATCCGCTCCAACCTGGCGAGCATCCCGGACGCGACGGTGATCATCATCGGCCAGCGCATCACGTCGGTGATGGACGCCGACGAGATCTTCGTGCTCGACGACGGGCGCATCCATGCGCACGGCACGCACGACGAGCTGCTTGCGAGCGACAGCATCTACCAGGAGATCTACGCATCGCAGATGGAGCACGCGCAGGAGGCTGCCGCAGCGGGTGCGCGGGCGGTCGCCGCGGGCGAGGATACCGCGACGGACGCCGTGCGCGGGGAGGGGGGTGAGCGTCGTGGCTAGAACGACCGCTCAGGCCCGGCCGCAGAACCTGGGCCATACGATTCGCCGCCTGCTGTCCTACATGGGGCATGCGAGGCTCTCGCTGCTCGCGGTGGCCGTGCTCGTATCCATTGCGGCGCTCGCCAACCTGTGCGGCACCTACATGGTGCGCCCGGTGGTCAACGCCCTGTCCGAGGGACGTGGCGATGACCTGCCCGGCCTCATCGCGTTCACGGTCATCGTGTACGTCATCGGCGTGTTCGCGTCGTTCGGCTACACGCAGACGATGGTGCGCGCCGCGCAGAAGGTCGTGTTCGACATCCGTCGCGACCTGTTCGCGCATATCCAGAAACTGCCGCTGTCGTTTTTCGACCGCACCCGCACCGGCGATGTCATGAGCTATTTCACCAACGACGTCGATACGGTTGCCGAGGCGCTCAACAACAGCTTCGCCAACGTCATCCAGGCCTTCATCCAGATGGTCGGCACGCTCATCGTGCTGTTCGTGCTCAACTGGCAGCTCACGCTCATCACGGTGGCGTGCAACCTCGTCATCGCGCTGTACGTGCGCTTCTCGGGCGGGCGCAGCAAGATGTTCTTCTCGCGACAGCAAAACGCCCTCGGCGCGCTCGACGGCTATATCGAGGAGATGGTCGCCGGCCAGAAGGTCGTGAAGGTGTTCAACCACGAGGCGGCCAACGTCCGCGAGTTCACCGACCGCAACGAGGAGCTGCGCCAAGCCGGTGCCTCCGCGCAGGCCTACGCCTTCACGATGGTGCCGACCACCGTGTGCATCGGGTACGTCAACTACACGATCGTGGCCGTCGTGGGCGCGCTGCTCGCCGTGAACGGGATGGCCGACGTGGGCGCGCTGGCGAGCTACCTCGTGTTCGTGCGCCAGGCGACCCAGCCCATCAACCAGTTCACGCAGCTCGGAAACTTCCTGCTCAACGCCATGGCTGGCGCGGAGCGCCTGTTTGCCGCCATGGAGATGGAGCCCGAGGTGGACGAGGGCACCGTGAAGCTCGTGCAGACCGGACGCGACACCTGGGCGTGGAACCTGCCCGAGGGCATGGGCGTGGGCGCCTACGGGGCGCTCGTCCGCGTGGCAGACGGAGCGCAGCAGACCGACGGGGTCGGCGATGCGGACGGCGAGCTTGCCGCGGAGGAGTCCGGCGCCGTGGCGCAGACGACGGCGCTCGGCGTGGACGGCACGGTGCTCGCGACGGGCATGCTGCCGCTGCGCGGCGACGTGCGCTTCCACGATGTCGACTTCGGGTATGTGCCGGGTCGTTTGGTGCTCAAGAAGCTCAACCTGTTCGCCAAGCCGGGGCAGAAGATCGCCTTCGTCGGGTCGACGGGCGCCGGCAAGACCACCATCACGAACCTCATCAACCGGTTCTACGATGTGGATGCGGGCGAGATCACCTACGACGGCATCAACGTGAAGAGTATCTCCAAGGCCGATCTGCGCCGCTCGCTTGGCATCGTGCTGCAGGATACGCATCTGTTTACCGGGACCATTGCCGAAAACATCCGCTTCGGCAAGCTGGATGCGACCGATGAGGAGGTGCGGGCGGCCGCCGAGGCGGCGTGCGCCGACTCGTTCATCCGTCGCCTGCCGCAGGGCTACGACACGATGGTGACCTCTGACGGCGCGAATCTCTCCCAGGGTCAGCGGCAGCTGCTCGCCATCGCGCGCGTCGCCGTTGCCGATCCGCCGGTGCTCATCCTGGACGAGGCGACGTCGTCGATCGACACGCGTACCGAGAAGCTCATCGAGCGCGGTATGGACCGCATCATGGAGGGGCGCACGACGTTCATGATCGCCCATCGCCTGTCGACGGTGCGCAACTGCGATGCGATCATCGTGCTTGAGCACGGTCAGATCGTGGAGCGCGGTACCCACGAGCAGCTGCTCGCGCAGCGCGGCGAGTACTGGCAGCTCTATCAGGGATTGAAAGAGCTTGACTGATCCCAGCGGCCGGACTGAGGCACCCGACCTTGCCCCTCAGGCCTTCGGGCGCCGCACGCTAGGCGTGCGCCCTCGGCCTTCGGGGCAATCTCGGGCGCCTCAGCCGGCCGTCTCCGGTGTCGGCGGCGCCTGGAAGCCCGTCTCCGGTGTCGGAGGCGTGCGCCCTCCTCTTTCAGGGCGATCTGGCGCGCCTCAGCCGGCCGGCTCCGGTGTCGGCGGCACCTGGAAAGCTCGTCTCCGCTGTCGGAGGCGTGCGCCCTCCTCTTTCGCCCCGATCTGCGGCACCTGGAAAGCTCGTCTCCGTTGCGGCGACAAGATGGTGCCAGATTGTCGGGGTTGTCTTCACCGGTGCACGAAAGCGGGCCGCGTTCGGCGATCGTCCGAACGCGGCCCGCTTCCATGCGGTGCGTTTGTGAGGTCGGGCGCTACTCCTCGGAGGTTTCGCCATCTTCCTCGTCGTCCAGGCAGGCGGCTTCGATGCGGCGTTTGAGCTCGTCGATGCCCAGGCCCGTCTGCGACGAGGTGACGATGATGTCCTCGGCCGGAACGTTGAGCTGCTTGCGGATGGATGCGAGCTGGCGGCCCTGCTGGCTGCGTGAGAGCTTGTCGGCCTTGGTGAGCGCGACCACGAACGGATAGCCGCCCTCCTGCAGAAACTCGATCATCTGATGGTCGAGTTTGCTCGGATCGTGCCGAATGTCGACGAGCGAGACGATCAGGTTGAAGCTGCGCTCCATATCGAGGAAGTCAAAGATGAGGTCGGCCCAGCGCTCGCGCTCGGACTTGCTGCGCTGTGCGAAGCCGTAGCCCGGCAGGTCCACGAAGTGCACGTCGTCCGCCTCGAAGAAGTTCACGTTGCTCGTCTTGCCCGGCGTGCTCGACACCTTGACGAGGTTCTTGCGGTCGAACAGCTTGTTCATGATCGACGACTTGCCCACGTTGGAGCGACCCACGAAGCAGACCTCGGGGCAGGTCGACTCGGGGATCTGCGATGTCTTGCCGTAGCTGGCGACGAACTTCGCCTTGCGGTAGTTGATGGCGTCTGCCATAGCTGCCTCCTTATCCGATGCCCTAAAAGGGGCCGGGAGATTTTGGGACACTACGCGTGCGCGGCGATGCGGCGCACGATGTCGAGCGTGAGCTCGCTGGCGCTGCGGGCGTACTCATCGAGGTCAAACTCGCGCTCGCAAAATGCGTCGTAGGCCTCGTCGCAGTTGTCCGAGATCGCACGGAGCACCAGGCAGTCGACGCCGTTCTTGGCGGCGATGTGCGCGACAGCCGCGCCCTCCATCTCGGCGCAGTCGGCCTGCGTGGCGTCGATGACCGCCTGGCGCAGGGCGTCGCCGGTGATGAAGCGGTCGCCCGTGGCGATGGTTCCGCACAGGTAGCGAGGGGCGTCGGGCGAAGGCGTGCCGTCGGTGTCGTCGACAGCGGCGTAGCCGTGCGCGCGCAGAGCCTGAACAGCCATCTCGACCAGGCTTGGCGTCGATGCGAACTCCTCGAGCCCGGGTGCGGACTCAGCGATGAGGGCCGTATCGGTGTCGATGTAGCGCAGGCAGCGTCCGACCACGACGTCACCGATGTGCAGCGCAGGGTTGAGTCCGCCGGCGATGCCGGAGAAGATGACCGTGTCGGCGCCGTAGACGGAGATGAGGTGCTGGGTCGCAGCGGCCACGTTGACGGTGCCCATGCCCGCGGTGGTAGCCACCACGCGAAGCCCGTCCAGCTCACCGCAGGCGATCGCAAGACCGGCTGCGACATCCTCGCTGCCATGACTCAGCGCGGCAAAGATATGGCGGACTTCCTTCTCGAGTGCTCCGATGATGGCGACGGTGCGTACCATGTGCCCTCCTGTTCGCTCGGGTTTCGCCTGCATATTCTAGCAGGCGTTCCGGCTACAGCCAGCGCTTGAGCAAAACGAACAGGATGATGCAGGAGACGGCGGCGATGGCGGCTTGGACGACCTGCACCATCTGCGCGCTCACCACAAGCGCCGACAGCACGCCCATGAGGAGGCCTGCCACGACCATGATCGCCCCGGCGATGCGCTGGGCATGGTACTGCTCGCCGAGCACCGGCTCGTCCTTTGGCGCGTTGATGGTGCGGATCGCGAGCAGGATGCCGGCGACCAAGAAGATTGCCGGCACGCCGAGCACTTGCAGGTTGAGCGAACCGGTCAGTGATTCGACCGGGGCCCCGGCGTCCTGTGCGCCCATGATCCAGCCCACGGTGCCACCGAGGACGATAAGCGACTGGCCAATGCACGCGCCTGCCATGACGGCGCGCTCGCCGATCGAGCCGCCGAGGAAGGGCACGCGTGCGTCGCCTGCCCGATGCGCGCCGAACAGCAGGACGGCGCCGAGCAGCATGCCAAGGGCGGGCACGATGAGCAGCTCGTATTTGGAGCCCCAGCGGTCGATGCCCTCGGCACCCCAATGGGCGGGGATCGTATCGGGCAGTGAGCCCCAGGTTATCGCCAGGGCGACGACGGGGGCGAGCATGAGGATGATGCAGAGCGCCGCGAGCGGAAGGGGAAGCGGCTTGGCGGTATCGGAAGCGGTCATGGTGGCTCCTCGTCAGCAGTTGTTCGTGGCTTTCCATGATACCGTTCGGCGGCAACATCCGCCTGCACGTCCCGTGTCCCAAAAGGGGGCAGGAGAAAACCGAGACATCAGGGAATCCGTCATCCTTCCGACAAAGTCGGCCATGCGCACAACCCTTCAGCCCGGCGACCTCCAGAACGAACCCCTGCAAACGCAGGCACCGCAGGCCGCGAAGCGGAGAACCCCTCCCAGACATTCCGCAGCCCAAAGGGCGAGGACGTCTGGGAGGGGTTCTCCGCTTCGCGGCCGGTCGGGTCGACCTGCGTTACAGGTACTCGATCTGGGCGCCCTCCGTGTCGCAGGTAAGGATGTGCGTCTCGCAGGTGGGGAAGCTCTCCTGCAGGCGCACCTGCAAAAACTTGGCGACGATGGTGTCGTCGGTCACGGCCATGAGGGTCGAGCCCGAGCCCGAGATCCACAGCGTCTTGGCGCCACCCTCAAGGCACACGCGGCGGATGTCGTCGTAGTCCGGGATGAGCGGGCGACGGTAGGGCTCCTGCAGGCGGTCGTCGTTCGCGGCGGCGATGAGGTCGGCGTCGCCGGTCTCCAGGCCGCGCGTCATGCCGGCGATGCGGCCCATCTGCCACACAGCGGAAGACAGCGGAATCTCCTGCGGCACCACCTTGCGGGCCTCGCTCGTGTGCACCTCGTACGGAGGGATGACGGTGATGAAGCGCAGGCGGTCCGACACCTCGTAGCGCAGGCAGCGCGGCAGGTCGCCCTCAGGCGTGAACGAGCACACGGCGCCGCCGAGGATAGCGGGCGCGACGTTGTCGGGGTGTCCTTCGACCGCGGTGGCGATGCGGACGAGCTCAGCGCGGTCGACCATGTGCCCGGTGAGCGCCGCCGCCGCCATGATGCCGGCGACCACGCAGGTGGAGCTTGAGCCCAGGCCGCGGGCGACGGGGACCTCGGTGCAGATGTCGATGGCGACGGGGAAGGGTTCCTCGCCCCACTCGCGCAGGGCGTCGACGAACGAGACGTAGACGAGGTTGTCCTCGTTGCGGAACTCCTCGGGGCAGCCGGTGATGGTGAGCGTCTCGGCGCGCTCGAAGGTGAAGTGCGAATAGAGACTCACCGCCATGCCGAGCGTGTCATAGCCGATGCCCAGGTTCGCGCTGGTGGCGGGGACGGTGATCTTGATCATGGGGCTCTCCTCTCGAGCCGGCTATCCTATGCCTCCATCCGGCGCTCGAACAGTCCTGCTCGCGCGAAGAGCCCACTGGGCTCTTCGGCTCGTGCGGAACTCGCGGCGGACGGAGGCATAGGATAGCCTACGGGATCCGGTAGCCTCGCCTGGCCACCAGCGCGAACCTGAGGGTGTTCGTCTCTGGGGCCACGGGGCGGGGAGGGAAGAGGGCGCGTTTTCGGCTGTGGCCGAAAACGCCCAATGAGGGGCGGGGGCGGCGCGGCCGCCCCCGCCGGGGTTACAGAGTTGCCGCGGCTTGCTCCACGTAGGCGGACATGGCGTCGATGTCCACGACGTCGGTGTGCAGGACGGGCTTGTCCTGCAGGTTGGCGAGCTGCGCGGGGGGCATGGTGTCCGTGGCCTTGGCGAGCACGTTCATGCAGGCGAAGTCGTCCGGCGGGCAGAACAGGCCGAGCGCACCGGCGACGGCGCGCGGGAACTTGTAGGGACTCGCCGTGGACAGCAGCACGCGCGCGGCGGTGCCGGGGGCGCAGGGCAGCTCGGAGAGCACGTGGTAGCCGCAGGCGGTGTGCGGATCGATCACATAGGAGTTGTCCTCCCAGCACGTGCGAATGGCGCGCGCCACGTCGTCCTCATCCGCCCAGCCGCAGCCGAAGATCTCCTGGATGCGTGCGAGCAGCTCGGCGGGCACCTCATAGGAGCCGTTCGCCCCGAGCTGCTCCATGAGCTGCGCCACGAGCTCGCAGTTGCCGTCGGACGCGTAGTACAGCAGACGTTCGAGGTTCGAGGAGACGAGGATGTCCATGGACGGCGAGCTCGTCGTGAAGAAGGGGCGCTTGCGGTCGTAGGTGCCGCTCGTCAGGAAGTCGAACAGCACGTTGTTCTTGTCGCTCGCCACGATGAGGCGGGAGACGGGCAGGCCCATGCGACGGGCGTAGTAGCCCGCGAGGATGTCGCCGAAGTTGCCGGTCGGCACGCAGAACTCCACGGCGTCGCCCACCTGGATCGCGCCGGCGCGCAACAGCTGCGCGTAGGCGGCGAAGTAGTAGACGACCTGCGGGACAAGGCGTCCCACGTTGATGGAGTTGGCGCTCGAGAGCATCACGCCCTGCTCGGCCAGGCGCGCAGCCAGATCGCGGTCGGCGAAGATGCGCTTCACCGCGCTCTGCGCGTCATCGAAGTTGCCGCGCACGCCGCAGACGGCGACGTTGGCGCCCTCCTGCGTGGACATCTGGAGCTCCTGCACGCGGCTGACCTTGCCTTCGGGGTAGAACACGGTGATGCCGCAGCCCGCAGCGTCGGCAAAGCCGGCAAGCGCCGCCTTGCCCGTGTCGCCCGAGGTCGCCGTGACGATCATGATGCGCTCGTCGGTCGTATCCGCGGAGCCGGTGCGGGCCATGAGGCGGGGGAGCATCTGCAGCGCGACGTCCTTGAAGGCGCTCGTGGGACCGCCGAAGAGCTCGAGCACGAACGTCGGGGCATCGGTCGTGCCGCCCGGTGCGCACGTGAGCGGCACGAGGGGCGTGACCTCGTCGCTGGCAAATGTGGCGCCGTAGGCCTCGTCCACGCACGCCGCGATTTCGTCGGCCGTGTAATCGGGCAGCAGGATGCCGAGCACCTCGCGGGCGAGCTCGTGGTAGCCCTTGCCGGCGAGCGTGGCGATATCGATCGTTGCCTCGCCGAGCGCGTCGCTTACGAACAGACCTCCGTCGGCGGCGATGCCGGTGCGGATAGCCTGCTTGGCGGTGCATGTCGTTTCCCGAGAACGCGTGCTGTGGTACAGGCCCATCGGGTCCCCCTTTATCAAACGAAAGCGTATCGTGGGGATATGGTAGCAGAGCTGTATAGGGTCGCGCTGTCTGCGCGCTGTGTCGTCGCCCGATACCAGCGGGGCCACACAGGACGTTTTCCGTTTGGAAACAAACGGCCCTCTCTGTATATCGATTTTGCCGCATGCATGAAAAGCCTAGTACACTTGCACCTACTAAAGCGATTCCTGCAGTCTGTCTTTCGCGACCGTGCGCGCCTGCGGGCGTGCACGCGCCGGGCAGTCTTGCGCATGGGGGAAGGTATAACGACTATGATCAAGGTAGCCAAGTTCGGCGGCTCGTCGGTTGCCGACGCCGAGCATTTCAGGAAGATCAAGGCGATCGTCGACGCCGACCCGGCGCGCCGTTTCGTCGTCGTGTCGGCGTGCGGCCGTCGTCGCGATGGCGACGCCAAGGTCACCGACCTGCTGTATCTGGTCAACGCGCACGTCAAGTACCGCGTGTCGTGTGACGACCTGCTCGACGATATCGCCCAGCGCTATTTTGACATCGCCGACGAGCTCGGCTTGTCCTATCCCATCCGCGAGGAGTTCACCGCGTTTGCCGACCGCGCCCGCTCGGGCGGCTACAGCACCGAGGAGCTCGTCAGCCGCGGCGAGTATTTCACCGCGCGCCTCATGGCTGAGTACCTTGAGCTGCCGTTTTTGGACGCCTCCGAGGTCGTGGCCTTCCATCACGACGGCAGCCTGTCCATGACCCGCACCGCCAAGCTCATCGACGAGCGCGCCCCGCAGGGCGGTTTCGTGATGCCGGGCTTCTACGGCGCCACGCGCGAGGGCCGCATCTGCCTGCTCGACCGCGGCGGCGGCGACATCTCCGGCTCCATTCTGGCCAAGTGCCTGGGCGCCGACCTGTACGAGAACTGGACGGACGTCTCGGGCTTCTACTCCGCCGACCCGCGCATCGTGCCCGACGCCCAGCCCATCGAGCGCATCACCTACGAAGAGCTGCGCGAGCTTTCCTACATGGGCGCCTCCGTCCTGCACGAGGAGGCCATCTTCCCCGTGCGCGAGGCGGGCATTCCGCTCGTCATCAAGAACACGAACGCCCCGGCCGATCCCGGCACCATCATCTCGGAGCATCCCAAGCAGGGCGAGAGCGAGCCCATCATCACGGGCGTATCGGGTAAGCGCGGCTTTCTGGCCATCAACGTGGCGCGCGACCGCACCACGAGCCGCATCGGCTTCATGCGCCGCGCGCTGTCGGTGTTCGAGCGCTATAACGTGAGCGTCGAGCACATGCCCACCGGCGTCGACCAGTTTGCCGCCGTGGTGCAGGCCGAGGACGTGCACGATTCGCTGTACTCGCTGATCGCCGACATCCAAGACGAGGTCCAGCCGCTCGAGATCGAGGTCGTCGAGGACCTGGCGCTCATCGCCACGGTGGGCCGCAACCTGCATGGCCGTGCCGGCGTGGCGGGCCACCTGTTCGGCATGCTCGGCCAGGCGGGCGTAAGCGTGCGCATGATCACGCAGGGCTGCGATGAGATCAACATCATCGTCGGTGTTGAGGAGAAGGACTTCGAGACCGCGATTCGTACGATCTACAAGGCCTTTTCGGACGAGAACGGCATCGTGGAGACCTCCGAGCTCGAGCCCACCCCGCAGCCGTTCTAGACGATGGGGCAGAGGTGGCGCGCGGCTGCCTCTGTTCGAATTTCACCTCATTTCACCTACGGAAGGAGACCGCAATGAAGCACTACACCGTCGCCATCCTGGGAGCTACCGGTGCTGTGGGCACCCAGATGATCCAGTGCCTGGCCGAGCAGGACTTCCCCGTGGGCGAGCTTCGCCTCCTGGCCAGCGCGCGCTCCGCGGGCAAGCAGGTCGAGACTCCCTTCGGTACCGTGACGATCGCCGAGGCGGGCCCCGATGCCTTCGCCGGCTGCGACATCGTGCTGGGCGCCGTCGAGGATGACCTGGCGCGCGAGCTGCTTCCGCACGCCGTCGAGGCGGGCGCCGTCGTGGTGGACAACAGCCACGCCTTCCGTCTGGACCCGGACGTGCCCCTGGTCGTGCCCGAGATCAACGCCGAGGACGTTGCCTGGCACCACGGCATCATCTCCAACCCCAACTGCGCGACGATCATCGGCCTGGTACCCACGTGGCCGCTGCACAAGATCGCCGGCGTGTCGCGCATGATCGTGTCGACCTATCAGGCCGCGAGCGGCGCCGGTGCGCCGGGCATGGCCGAGCTCGAGGCGCAGATCGGCGCTATGGGTCGCGGCGAGGAGCTTCCCGAGCCCAAGACGTTCGCCGCCCCGCTCGTGAGCAACCTCATCCCGCAGATCGGCGGCTTCAAGTACGAGGGCTACACCTCCGAGGAGATGAAGCTGCAAAACGAGGGCCGCAAGATCATGCACCTGCCCGAGCTGCGCGTAAACTGCACCTGCGTGCGCGTGCCCGTGCTGCGCTCGCACTCCGAGAGCATCACGCTCGAGTTTGAGCGCGATATCACGCTCGAGCAGGCGCGCGAGGCGCTCGCTGCCGCGCCGGGCGTCAAGCTTGTGGACGACCGTGAGGCCGCAAGCGCCCACGACCGCTTCCCCATGCCGATCGACACCTCCGACCAGGATCTCATCTGGGTCGGACGCCTGCGCCGCGACATCTCCAACCCCGAGACGGCGCGCGGCATCACCTTCTGGTGCTGCGGCGATCAGATTAGGAAGGGTGCCGCCACGAATGCGGTGCAGATCGCGAAGCTGCTGACGGAGTAGTTGCTCG
>CASEEY010000041.1 GCA_949287055.1 uncultured Collinsella sp. | reverse complement strand
CGCGTGCCCCAAATGTCCCAAAAGGGGCCAGGAGAAAGCTGGGATGTCCCAAAAGTGGCCAGGAGAACATTGGGACATTTCTGTCGCGCGGCACGAAAGTGGGCAATCTGTTCGGATATGAAGGTTGGGGACGAGCTGCAGACGAAGCAATCTTACAGAATGCAATATCTTAGTTTATCTGCCGATTGAGGCGCGGTTAGCGCCGTGGTAACAGAAGCCATAATGCGGCCAAGACGGTCTCTTTTGTGGCGTCTAGAGAGGCTCAAACCTTCATATCTGAACAGATTGCCCGATGCCGGTCTACGGCAGACGCACGGTCGGGAAGTGAGCGTCCCAAGCTGCGCGCACACGCCACATCCCAAATGGTGCCACGAGAAACGCGGGGCATTACCGGTCGGCGCGTTCGTCGGTGCTCGGCTTTTTCTTTGACAGGCGGCCGGCGCGCTTCAGGGCGTCGCGCAAGATCCACTCGACCTGACCGTTGGCGCTGCGCATCTCATCGTCGGCCCAGCGCTGAACGGCCTCCCAGATGGCGGGGTCTATGCGGAGTGGATACTGCTTGCGTGCCATGAGGACACCTGCTTTGACGTGCGAGATGGGAAAATGGTGCCTGTCCCCATTTCCCATACGGGGCTGATACTGGGAAAATAGTGCCTGTCCCTATTTTCCCGGGGTTAGTAGATCGAGTCGCCGCACAGCACGACCATGAGGTTCGATGCCATCTGCGCCTTGCGCTCCTCGTCCAGCTCGATGGTACCGCCGTCGGCGAGCTCCTTCACGGCCATGTCGACCATGGACACCGCGCCCTCGACGATCTTCTTGCGGGCGGCGATGACGGCCTCGGCTTGCTGGCGACGAAGCATCGCCTGGGCGATTTCGGGCGCGTACGCCAGGTGCGTGAGGCGGGCGTCGTCCACGGTTACGCCGGCCGGGGCCAGGCGCTGCGTGAGCTCGCGCTTGAGCGCCTCGGAGACCTCTTCGATGTTGGAACGCAGCGTGATGGCGCTGGCGTCATCCGAGTTGTCCTCCAGGTGGTCGTAGGCGTAGATGCTTGCCACGTGGCGCAGTGCCGTTTCGGCCTGCGTGGAGACAAACTGCTCGTAGTTGTCCACGTCGAACAGGGCCTTGGCGGTGTCGGCGACGTGCCACACCACGACGTTGGCGATCTCGATGGGGTTGCCCATCTTGTCGTTGACCTTCAGGATCTCGCCGTTCAGGGTGCGGGCGCGCACGCTCACCTTGGTCGATAGGTTGTTGGACGCCTTCGTGGCGACGCTGATCTGCTTGCTGAGCGACAGGCTCGACTTGGAGAGGACCTCGGCGGTCGCCTCTTCGGCGGAGGCATTCGTGCCCATCGAGCGGCTGTAGAACGGGTTCGCCCAGCGGAAGCCGCCGTCGCGGACCGTGCCCTTGTAGTCGCCAAACAGGATGCACACGCGCGCCTGGCCGGGCTGCAGGGTGAAGAATCCGCAGATGGGGATCCAAATGAGGCAGAATGCGGCGATGCTGAGTCCCAAGCCCCAGCCGTGCAGCGGGTTGACGGGTGTACCCGCGCGGTCAGCAGCATCCAGCCCCATGATGCTCAGGATGAATACGACGATGATGGCGACAAACGCCACGCAGACGACGGCGAGCATCCCCCAACCGGATTTAGCCTTGATCTGCTTTTCCACGCTCATGGAAGTTCCTTTCAGACGACGTCCGCGTTTGCGTGACAGCCCGGACGCTGCCCCGTATTGCTTCGGGGGAGGGCAGTCCCCGACGAAACCCGTGCGTTCCGTTGATTGCATTGTGATATCACATTGGTATCCCGTCAAGGCGCCGTTCACCCTTTCGGCGAACGGTATCCCGGCGTGACTCAAAAGGGTTCAGGGAAAAAGCGGGACTGTAGCGCCGGACGTCAGGTGGGTGTCGCGAAAGCGGACAATTCGTTCAGATATGAAGGTTTGCAGCCTCGGAATTAGAGGAGATCGGGACGATCTCTGCTGGCCGGTTCTGGCTATACATCATAAAAGAATGCATTCATGTCGTTATGTAAAAGTAAGAATAGCTAGTAGCATTTATCGCAACGCGCGCAGACGCGCCATCAGCCCGTTTTTGGCCTTTCGGACCTTCATATCTGAACAAATTGTCCATGTTCGGCGTCTTGCGTTCGAATGTCCCAAAAGGCGCCGGGAGAAACATGGGAAACCGGAAGGGCTTGTCGTCAACGGGACCGGTTCCCTTTTGACCGGACGGAATGTTTCGACGGGTGCGAATTGGGTACCATGTGCTCGTATGACGGTCTTGCAGGGGAAAGGGGTGACCGCCATGGTGGGCATTGTGTTCGTGTCCCACTCCGAAGCGCTGGTCTCGGCGCTGCACGATTACACCAAGGTGATCGCTCCCGACGCGCCCGTCGCGCTTGCCGGGGGTATGCCCGACGGCTCCTTCGGGACGAGCTACGCGCGCGTGCGCGCCGCCATCAATCGCGTCAACGGGCCGGACGGCGTCATCGTCCTCATGGATATGGGCGCGTCGGCCACGGTCGTCAAGATGGTGCTGACGGATATGGGCGACCCCGGTGTCTACATGGCCGACTGTCCCTTCGTTGAGGGCGCCGTCGAGGCGACCGTGCAGGCGCAGGCAGGCATCGATCGCGCTTCCATTGCCGAGTCGCTCAAATCGCTCTCGTCGCTGCGCAAGTTTTAGGGTGCGCGTTACTCGGACATGCCGTCCGTTGCATCTTGGACGCGGCGCACGCTGCGCCGCCGGCTCGCCCGCTCAGTTTCGCCGCATCTTGCCCGTTGCCGTCACCATGCGGGACAATGAGGCCGCTGACGTCACGAGGAGGTATTCATGAATCGCGTGCGGTTTGCCGTTATCGGGACGAGCTCGATCTCCGAGAGCTTCGTGGATGCGCTTCATGCAAGCTCGGATGCCGTGTACGTCGGAAGCATGTCGCGCAGCGCCGAGCGCGCCGCCGATGTGACGGCGCGGCTCGGCGGAGCGGAGCCGTTTTGCGGTCTGGATGCGGTGGCGTCGTCCTCCGCTATCGACGCGGTCTACATCGCGAGTCCCAATGCCCTTCACTACGAACAGGCGCTCGCCTGCATCGAGGCGGGCAAACACGTGCTCGTGGAGAAGCCGATCGCTGCGAACGCCGCCCAAGCACGGCAGCTGTTCTCGGCAGGTCGTCGCCATAGGGCGGTGGTCATGGAGGCCATGCGCTCGGTGCATGACCCTGCCTACGGGGTGCTGCGCGACACGCTTTCGCGCATCGGGCGCATGCGCCGGGCGAGCTTGCGTTTCGGCAAGTATTCCACGCGCTATGACGAGGTGCTTGCGGGGCGCCAGACCAACATCTTCGACGCGCGCTTGGCGACCGGTGCCCTCATGGATATCGGCGTGTACTGTGTCGAGGCGTGCGTGGCGCTGTTCGGCGCGCCCGAGGCCGTGACATGCGCGGCGGTCCGCATCGCCGATGCGGACTGCGAGGCGACCGGCGGCGTCATCGATGGCGCCGGCACGCTGCTCGCGCGCTATCCGGATATGGTTGCCGAGCTCTCGTATTCCAAGATCACCCAGGATATGCTCGACTGTCAGATCGAGGGAGAGCTGGGGACCATCACGTACCGGGGCGTCTCGGTGCCGTTGTCCGGCACGCTGGTGCTGCGCGGGCGTGCGCGGGCGGGGGCGTCGCGGCCTGGCGAGTTTACCGAAGGGGATGTGACCGAGACTCTGCCGTTTGCCGCCTGTGCCAACAACATGTGCTATGAGCTTGAGGACTTCTGCGCTTGCGTGCGAGGCGAGCGCGACGCCGAGGAGTTCGAGCGCATCACATGCACCTCCCTCGACATCATGGACGAGGCACGCCGCCAGGCGGGTATCGTGTTTCCCGCCGACGTCGCGTAGCGCAAGGCGCAGGATCGTCCCCGAAGGTTTAACACGGGGTTGGCGGGGACGGCGAGCTACTTGCCCAGCCAGGTCATGATGAAGTTCACGATGGCCGCAGCATCGTTGATGCTCAAAAACGGAGGCAGGGCGCGCGTGGCGCCGTCGTTTCCGGCGTCTTTGGTCGCACGGGCGCGGAAGTTGCGCTCCACCAGCTCGTTGCAGGCGATGGCGACGGTGTTGTCGTCGATGAGGTCGTAGGAGTCATCGCCGCGCAGGCGATCGACACCCGACCGGCTCACGACGATATTGGGAAGTCCCGCGGTCTTATAGCCCTCGACCACAACGACGTCGACATCGGTGAAGTGCGCGAGCAGGTCCTCCACGGGAACCTCGGCCCCGGTGTCCGCGTATTCGGCGTAGCGGCCGGGCGAGACGATGCCCACGTGGCGGCTGCCCGCCTGCGCGTGCCGCCACGAGTCCTTTCCAGGCTGGTCGACCTCGATGTTCTTCTCGCCGTGGTGCTTGATGGACCCCACGCGAAGCCCGCGCTGCGTCAGGCGCGAGATGACCTTCTCGACGAGCGTCGTCTTGCCGGAGTTCTGGTATCCGATAAACGCGATGGCGGGTGCCGCCGGTCCGCATCCGGGCCCGCCGGGCAGCGGGGAGGCGGCTTCAGCGCCGTTGCCGGTATCGACGGCCACGGCGCCATCGACCTGCTCGGTGCGCTCCCACACGCCGGACCGTCCGCCCTCTTTGCGCAGCAGGTGCACGTCGACGATCTCCATGCCGCGGTCGACGGCCTTGCACATGTCGTAGATGGTCAGGCAGGCGCATGACACCGCGGTGAGCGCCTCCATCTCGATGCCGGTCAAGCCGGTCACGCCGCACGTGGCCTTCACGTGGAAGCCGACGCGGCCGTCGGGGCGCGCGCCGTCGCCGCTGGCGGGAATGGCTTCGATATCCACGGCGCTTTTCGTGATCATAAGCGGATGGCACAGGGGGATGAGGTCGCTCGTGCGCTTGGCGGCCATGATGCCCGCTATGCGCGCGCAGGCGAGCACATCGCCTTTTTTCGCGCGGTCCTCGAGCACCATCGCCTGGGTTTCGGGATGCATGAGGATGCAGCCTTCGGCCACGGCCAGGCGCTGCGTCTCGGCTTTTTGGGAGACGTCGACCATGCGTGCGTCGCCATGCTCGTCGACATGCGTGAGGGCGTCGCCTGCGCCGTCGCGTTGCGGAGTGGCGGGGGTGCCGTGAGCCGCGGGGGTCGGGGCGACGGTCGCAGAGACACCGTGAGCCGCGGGGGTCGGGGCGACGGTCGCGGGGGCGCTTTCCTGCGCGGCGTGGACGGGGGCTTGCGGCTCACCGACCACGGCGGTCGGGTACTTCTCTCCCGTCTTCTGCCTGATGGCTGCCTTGGCGGTCATCTTCTTGCCCATGGTCGATCAGCCTCCGATCTGCGACATGAAACGCCCGGCTCCGCCGGTGCGTCCGTGTTCTTTGGGTTTGTGCGCGAGCGCCGCGCGGTAGATTTCAATCGCGCGGGCGTCGTCATGCGCGCGCAGGGCTTCGCGCACCGAATACTCGTCGTCCGAGAACAGGCAGGGTCGCAGCGTTCCGTCCGAGGTGAGGCGCAGCCGATTGCAGCGCGCGCAGAAATGGTTGGACATCGCCGAGATGAAGCCAACGGTGCCGGCAGCGTTCGGAAAGCGCCAGTACCGCGCCGGACCTGCGCCGCCCGGGGCATTCTCGGCGGGCTCGAGCGCGCCGATGCCGGCGGCGACGCCCGCTGCGGATATGGTCTGCACAAGCTCTGCCGACGGGACGACGTCGCTTTCGTCCCAGGCTCCGGGGCACACGGAATCAGCCGTCCCGGCCGCGCCGTCGGCCCGTGCGGACTGCGGCAGCGGAGCCGCTCCCATACCCGGCAGGCAGTGGGGCTCGGCGTCTGCTGTGCGCGGCGAGCCGCCGATCGGCATGTACTCGATGAAGCGCACGTGGATGGGGCGGTCCACCGAGAGACGGGCAAGGCCCAGTGCGTCTTGGTGGAGCCGGCGCACGACGACGGTGTTGACCTTGACGGGGGAGAACCCAAAGCCGAGCGCGGCGTCGATGCCAGCGAGCGCCTGCTCGAGGTGACCGGTACGGGTGATCTGGACGAATTGCTCGGGATCGAGGGTGTCCAGCGATATGTTGACACGGTCGAGGCCGGCGTCGCGCAGCGCGGGCCCGAGCGCGGGCAGCAGGGCGCCGTTGGTGGTGAGCGAGATGTCCTCGATCTGCGGGATGGCGCGGATGGCGCGGATGAGCGGGATAAGGCGGCGGGAGACGAGCGGTTCGCCCCCGGTGAGGCGGACGCGGCGGATGCCCTCGCCGGCAGCGAGGCGGATGAAATGCGCCGTCTCCTCCGCGGTGAGCAGCTCGGTGTGATCGCGGGCGGCGACTCCCTCGGGCGGCATGCAGTACACGCAGCGATAGTTGCACTTATCCGTGACGGATACGCGCAGGTACGTTACGCTGCGGCCGAAGCTGTCGTGCTGTGTGGGGGTCGTCAAGGTCCAAACGCCCTTTCGGGTTGAATGATGCTCATCCAAGAATAACACTGATGTCTGAGCGTCCGAGCACACTGTCTCATCAGTTCGGATGGACGGCGCTCCCCGTGTTTGTTTGCAGACGGGAACATCCACGGTGCTGCGCTGCAGGCGCAAGAGTGTAAAAGAGTCTCGACGTGTGGGCGAGTCGCTTCCCTGTTCGTTTTTATTTCGCCCGGCGGCAGGTCGAGGACTCTTTTCTACAGTTTTTTGCGCGTTGTGTACCGCTGGTTTTCGATTCACGGAGAAACGGCATAGGCGGACCGAGGACCCCTTATCTCCAATCTGCGAAAACGCTGGTTGAATAGCTCGCCTACGGTGCCGAAATCAACGAAGCTGAAATTGAGCGGTACATAACGCGCAAAAAACTGTAGAAGATCATTGTGAGTCTGCCTCCAGTCCACTCGTCGTGGCAGCAAGGGCGGCATCGTTCCCGATGACGAATAATCCGTAAATTGTAAATAGCTATTTGCAAGCAATATGAAAATGATATTATAACTAATAATGAAGTATATTCTTTCACATAAGGCAGCTGTTATCTGGTATATGCGCCATGA
Source organism: uncultured Collinsella sp. (assembly GCA_949287055.1). GTDB lineage: Bacteria > Actinomycetota > Coriobacteriia > Coriobacteriales > Coriobacteriaceae > Collinsella. The sequence goes on along the minus strand of CASEEY010000041.1, from coordinate 6,484 downwards.
GTTTCCCCGTGTACGAGGGGAACGCATGAGCCGCGCATCGGTTGCGGGCGCGTCGGCGCCCGACGCGTCATCCGTCGAGCGTCTTCAGTGGTTCTTGAGTCTAGAGGACGTTAGGCTCGATTTCCTAGTAGACGATTCCTCCAAGCGTAGGCATTTGAAGAATATGATCACGCACGTTTGCACCGGGGGACTACCCGAGGGTTCGCTGGTTTCCATTCCAAGCTGTTGGGATGAGATCCCTCTATACGTTGTGAGTCCGGAGCTCGCTTTTTTGCAGGTTGCGTGTGGATCGACGCTACAAACGGCTGTCTATACGGGGATGGCGCTCTGCTCCGATTACCGTATCGACGCACTTGCTGATGGCGGAGTAGTTCGACGCGCGCCATCCGATCGCAGGCCTGCCTCTGTGTCGAGCATTGGAAGGTTTCTCGACCGCGCAAAGGGTATGAAGGGGGTTCGTCCGGCGAGAAGAGCGTTGCGTTATGTGGTCGAGCACGCCTTGTCGCCCAAGGAATCGGGACTCGCGATGTTTTACGGCCTGCCGTGTCATTACGGTGGTATGCATATCGGAACCGTAACCCTTAACCCCAGCGTCGAGGTGTATGCGGGTCGCGACATGTTCGGAGAGGTGAAGACCGAGACACGGTATCCCGACATCATGATCTCCGCATTCAACACGAGGACTCGCTATGATGTGGCATTTGACTATGATGCCGATTCCACCCACGGAGGCGATAATAAAGCAGCCAAAGACCGACGCCGCGCAAATGCCATCGCGACGGTGCGAAACCTCGTGCACTTTACGCTCGTTACCTCTGACATCTTAGATTTCGATTATCTGGTACTTATGGGAGAGCGGGCACGAAAGGTACTTAAGCAAAGGCGCAAGCCGAGTCTTAATGTCTCACGCGACAGCGTTGATGGGCGCAAGGCGCTGAGAGAGTACCGGGAGCGGCAGATCGAGCTGTTCGATTCGTTCGTCAGGGGCGTGCGCGATTATTGATGTGCATACAAAAGCGATGCTGCTGTTTCCGCGTGAGCCTTGAAGTGTCGGCGGTCGGTTTCGAGGGATGAGCCCGCTTTGTGGAGCTCAGCGGAGCAAGACGGTTGATCAGAATGCATTTCGAGCTTATAGACTTACCTGTCATTGTGTCCAGACATTCCGCCTGGGGGTAACGGACGTCGTTTACCGCTAAGTTATATGCGGGCATGGCCGAGCACGGCAATCCTCAGTTCGATTTCTGCAGATTTATGCAAGGTGTGTACCGCTTCAATTCGGTAGCTGGAAAACCGGAATCGTACAATAATGCGCGAGCTGCGGACTTTTTGCGATTAGATATGGCGTTTGGCAGGGTGGCGGAATATGACGGTACATAACCTGCAAAAAAGTGCAGAAATAGAGTTCGGAGTTGCCGTACGACAACTATCGACCTTATGGCATCCGCGGTTGCAATCAGTGACATAGCTCGGCGCTGGTGAGAAAGCGTTGCATGGCTTCCGAGTGCTGGTACGTGGACAAGATGTGCTGGTTCCTAATTCGAAAACACCCTCCATTTTCCATCGACTGCGAAGGCTGTGTCCTCACTCCCTATAGCCGACGAACGTTGCATGACGTGTTATCCTGCACGATGATTCAGGGTAGCCCGCGCGACGTATGCGGACGCAAGGCACGAAAGGGGATTCCGCATGGAGAAGATTGCCAGCTTTACGGTAGACCACCTGACGCTCATGCCCGGCGTCTACGTGTCCCGCGTGGACCGCGACCCGCAAAGTGGCGCCGTGGTGACCACGTTTGACCTGCGACTGACCGCACCCAACCGCGAGCCGGTCATGAACACGGCCGAATGCCACACGATCGAGCATTTGGGCGCGACGTTTCTGCGCAACCATCCGACATGGGCGTCCCGTGTGGTCTACTTCGGGCCCATGGGATGCCGTACCGGGTTTTACCTCGTGGTGTTTGGCGAGGTGACCTCCGAGGAGATCTTGCCGCTCGTGCGCGAGCTGTTCGAGTTCGTGCGCGACTACCAAGGCGATATTCCTGGCGCCGCGCCCGAGGAGTGCGGTAACTATCTCGACCAGAACCTGCCGATGGCGCAGTGGCTCGCCGCTCGCTATCTCACGCGCGACCTCGCTCACGCCGACGAGGGACGTCTGCATTACTGACCGGTAAAGGGCGACAGGTTTGTACCCGACAGGTTTGTACCTGGCACCATCTTGTCGGTAGCGTGCCGTTGCCGCTGACCCGGCCGAATACACCCACGTGCGGTTTTGAGTGCATTTCGGGTGCTTTGATGCGATAAAGTATCAAGTCGCTATGGTTGCCCTGCGCAGGGGCGGGGCACATGATAAAGGAGTGATTGATCATGGGACTGTTCGATATGTTCAAGAAGAAGGACGCAGAGCCTGCGGCTCCCGCCGCGCCCGCGGCCGTCGTTGCCGAGGAGGCTGCCGACGTGCTGTGCGCTCCGGTGAGCGGCCGCGTCATCAAGATGGCCGACGTGCCCGACCCGGTCTTTGCCGGCGAGGTCGTCGGCAAGGGCTGCGCCATCTGGCCCGATGACGAGATCGTCTACGCGCCGATTTCGGGCAACGTAACCGTGACCATGGGCCACGCCATCGGCATCACCGCCGACAACGGTGTCGAGGCCCTCGTGCACATCGGCGTGGACACTGTCGATATGGGCGGCAAGGGCTTCACGGGCTACGTGAAGCAGGGCGACACCGTCAAGGCCGGTCAGCCTGTCATCAAGATGAGCCGCGCCGACATCGAGGCCGCCGGTCATCCCGACTGCGTCGTGCTCGCCGTGTCCAACACCGCCGAGTTCGCCGACGTCCAGCTCACTGCCGAGCCCGAGTCCACGGTTGCCGCCGGCGCCGCTGTGGTAAAGGTCGTGCGCTAGGCTTTAGCTGCTATAACGCCATCGAGAATCGATGTGATGGGGCGCGGGTTTCACGGATGGTGTTGCCCGCGCCCTGTTTTTGAAGAGCGCGGGCAGTTTCCACTCGCCCGGCCAAAAGGGACGGTCCCCAATTGCTTGCATACCGGGGTCTCAGTGTAGCGTATAGTGAAACGAGGGCCGCAATGCCCGTTGTGGTTTTCAACGCAGGAGGTATCGCCATGATCAAGTTCCAGCATCTCATCGAAGCTGAAGAGGGCCTGCACGCTCGTCCCGTCGCCGATGTCGCCTTTACGCTCAACAAGTGCTCGAGCGACGTCCAGATCACCTTCAACGGCAAGACCGCCTCGGGCCGTGACCTCATGGAGATGCTCGAACTCAACGCCAACAAGGGCGACCTGATCGACATCTTGATCGTGGGCGGCAACGAGGAGGAAACCAAAGAGGCGCTTCTCAAGGTTCTGCCGTAAGGAGAGCTTGCCGGGGTTCGTCCCCCAGTTTTCGATGTGCGACGAGGGTGTCGTGGCGATGCGCCGCGGCACCCTCGCGTTGTTTGCAGGTGTGAAGACATCGGGTCAGACGACAATTCCATGTAGCGAGACTTCGGGGTCCTTCCGGAATCAGGGGGCTTTTCGCGATGCAGCGCGTGAAATAACGCCGACCTTGTTTCGTGTGCGCGGCAAGGTGGGCAATTTGTTCAGATATGAAGGTTGACGACAAATTACGGTTGCTATGAACATTAAGAAGACAGCAGCTTAGTTTATGAGTACTGGATAGTGCGACAGAAGGGTCCGCTGAGAGGCCTCAAGACGGCCAAAAGGACAGTATTCGAGGGGTTCGAGCGAGGTCAAAACCTTCATATCTGAACAAATTGTCCCAATCAGACCGTCGCGCCCCGAATCAGCATGGGCGCAGCGGCGCGCCTGGAAGCTGCATGAGACGTCAGGGCCCCAACTGTTTCCATTGCCACTCCATCGCGGTGGAGCGGTGCGCTTGCGTATAATGGTGAGCGTTCGACTGATACCACGAAGGGAGTGCCCATGGCGCTCAGCCCTAACGACGTGCGCGGCATCGCGGAGTACGCCCGCATCGCGCTCGATGACGGCGAGCTCGAGCAGATGACCGCATATCTCAACGATGCGGTGGACATGCTCGCGCCCGTGCTTGACTACGACTTGCCCGATGTGGAGCCCACGTTTCACCCCATCGGCGACCTTGCGAACGTGATGCGCGAGGACGCCGAGCTTGCGGCGCGCGACCTGCCGCTCGACGTGGCGCTGGAAAATGCCGCAAGCAGTCGCGACCGTTTCTTCCGCGTGCCCTCGATTCTGGGCGAGGGAGGTGAGCGCTGATGGCGACGAGCTTTGATTCCCTGACCGCCGCGCAGATTGCCGCGGGCATCGCCGCGGGACAGTTCACGGCGCGCGAGGTGGCGACCGCTTCGCTTGACGCCATTGCCGCCCGCGAGGACGCTGTCCAGGCGTTTTTGCAGGTTTCGCCCGAGCTGGCGCTCGCCGCCGCCGACCGCATCGACGCCGCCCGCGCCGCCGGCGAGACCCTGCCGCCGCTTGCAGGTGTGCCGCTGGCGATCAAGGACAACATGAACCTCGTGGGAACGCGCACCACCTGTGCCTCCCGCATGCTCGAGAGCTACGAGAGCGTCTACACCGCCACCTGCGTGCAGCGCATGCTCGATGCGGGGTGCATTCCGGTGGGCAAGGCCAACATGGACGAGTTTGCCTTCGGTTCGTCCACCGAGAGCTCGGCGTTTCATCCCACGAACAACCCGTGGGATACGCAGCGCATTCCGGGCGGCTCGTCGGGCGGCTCGGCCGCCGCGGTCGCCGCGGGCGAGGTGCCGCTCGCACTTGGCTCGGACACCGGCGGCTCGATTCGCCAGCCGGCTGCACTGTGCGGCGTGGTCGGATGCAAGCCGACCTACGGCGCGGTGTCGCGCTACGGCGTGGTCGCCTTCGGTAGCTCGCTCGACCAGGTGGGTCCGTTCGGTCGCACCGTGGAGGACGTAGCGCTCGCCATGAACGCGCTCGTGGGTGCGGGCCACGACCCCTATGACGGCACGAGCCAGGACTGCGCGGTGGACTTCACCGAGCATCTGGCCGATTCCATCGAGGGACGTCGCGTGGGCATCATCCCTGCCTTCATGGAGGCCGAGGGGCTGACGGACGAGGTTCGCGACGCGGTCCAGCAGGCCGCTCGTGCGCTCGAGTCGGCCGGTGCCGAGCTCGTCGAGGTCGACCTGCCGCATCTGGATGCCGCTATCGCCGCGTACTACGTCATCGGTCCGGCGGAGGCCTTCTCCAACCTGGCGCGCTTCGATGGCATCCGCTACGGCTACCAGGAGCCCGACTGCCCCAACCTGGACACGCAGTGCTCTCTGTCGCGCGCCCACGGCTTCGGCGACGAGGCCAAGCGCCGCCAGCTGCTCGGCGCCTACCTGCTGTCCAGCGGCGTGTACGACAAGTATTACTACGCTGCGCAGAAGGCCCGTACGCTCATCACGGCCGACTATGCGGCTGCCTATGAGAAGTGCGACGTCATCCTCATGCCGGCCAGTCCGCGGACCGCGTGGCGTCACGGCGAGATCTCCGATCCCACCCAGATGTACCTGTCCGACCTGTATACCATCTCGATCAACATCGCGGGCAACGGCGGTATCTCCGTGCCGTTGGGGCTGGGTGCCACGTCGCATCTGCCGGTGGCCGCGCAGCTCGTGGGTCCCGCGTTCAAGGACCGCACGCTGCTCATGTTTGCCGCCGCGCTGGAGCGCGCCTTCGCCGGCGCCGACGGTGCGCCCGCGCTTGCCGTCGCGCCTGATTTTGCCGGGAAGGGGGGTGAGCTGGCATGAAGGAGCTTTCCGAGGTCCTGAAAGATTGGGAGGCCGTGATCGGCCTCGAGATCCACACCGAGCTCACGACGCTCGACACCAAGATGTTCTGCAACTGCAAGCTCTCCCATGACGACGAGCCCAACGCGAACGTCTGCCCGGTGTGCCTTGGCCTGCCGGGCGCGCTGCCGGTGCCCAACAAGCGCGCCATCGAGAGCATCGTGAAGGCCGGTCTCGCCACCAATTGCGAGATTCAGAAGCGCTCGATGTTCTACCGCAAGCACTACTTCTATCCCGATATGGCCAAGAACTTCCAGACCACGCAGGGCCCGGTGGCCTTCTGCATGCACGGCCGTCTGGACCTGGAGGTCACGGGCCGCGGCGCCGCCGAGCGTCCCGACTGCGCGTTCGGCGAGGCCGAGGCTGCGAGCCTCGCGAGTGCGTCGGCGAACGCCGAGGGGCTCTCGACCGCCATGGCGCAGCAGATGCGCACGGGCGGGGAGTCCGCGGGCGCGCTGTCTGCCATGAGCGGATACGATACAGCCAACCTGGTGCTGCCCGAGCGCCACGAGGACGGCTCCTACACCGTGCCCATCCGCATCCTTCGCATCCATATGGAGGAGGACGCGGCCAAGATGGTGCACGTAGGTGGCGAGGAGGGCCGCATCGCGGCGGCCAGCGAGTCGCTGATCGACTACAACCGCTGCGGCACGCCGCTCATCGAGCTCGTCACCGAGCC
>CASEEY010000040.1 GCA_949287055.1 uncultured Collinsella sp. | reverse complement strand
GGTCTACAGCGCCTCAGGATGCTCGGCGGCCTTCTTGGCGGTCATGATGAGGAACTCGTCGTTGGATTTGGTGCCCTTCAGACCCTTGATGAACGAAGCGGCGGCGCGCTCGGTGTTGTTCATGTTGGCCAGGATGCGCCGGATGCCCCATACGAACGGGCGCATGTTCTCGTCGATGAGCAGGTCCTCGTTGCGCGTGCCGGACGCCACCGGATCGATTGCCGGGAAGATGCGGCGGTCGGCAAGGTCGCGGTCGAGTTTGAGCTCCATGTTGCCGGTGCCCTTGAACTCCTCGAAGATCACCTCGTCCATCTTGGAGCCGGTGTCGATGAGCGCCGAGGCGAGAATGGTGAGCGAGCCGCCGTTCTCGATGTTGCGGGCAGCGCCCAAAAAGCGCTTGGGCGGATAGAGGGCAGCGGAGTCCACGCCGCCGGACAGGATGCGGCCCGAAGCGGGGGCAGCAAGGTTGTAGGCGCGCGCAAGACGGGTGATGGAGTCGAGCACGACGACCACGTCCCCGCCCATCTCGACGATGCGCTTGGCGCGCTCGATAACCAGCTCGGAGACGCGCGTGTGGTTATCGGCGGGCATGTCGAAGGTGGAGGCGACGACTTCACCGCGGATGGAGCGCTCCATGTCGGTGACTTCCTCAGGTCGCTCGTCAACCAGCAGGCAGATGAGATGGACCTCGGGGTTATTAACCGCGATGGACTGGCAGATGTGCTTCAGGACGGTCGTCTTGCCCGCCTTGGGAGGCGAGACGATCAGGCCGCGCTGGCCCTTGCCGATCGGCGAAACGATGTCGATCGCACGACCGGTGATGGAATCGCGTCCGTGTTCCATCTTGAGCCGCTCGTTCGGATAGACGGGCGTGAGCTCAGCGAACTTGGGGCGCATGCGGATCTGCTCGGGATCGACGCCGTTGATCGAGGCTATCTTGGACAGACCCGGGAACTTGTCGTTGGCGCGCGACGGACGAAGCGTGCCGACGATGAAGTCGCCGGTGCGTAGGCGCGCGGCACGAATGAGGTTGGCGGGAACGAAGGCGTCGTCGCGGCTGGGCATATAGCCGTGCGCGCGGATGTAGCCGAAGCCCTCGTTGGTGATCTCGAGGATGCCCTCGATGTCGCGGAAGCCTTCGGCATGCGCCGCGGCGACATAGATCTCCTCGACAAGCTCCGCCTTCTTTTTGCCCGTGGTGTCCAGATCGAGCTCATGGGCCTTCTCGCGCAGCTCGGCAACCTTATAGGATGCGAGCTCCTCGCGGGTCAGGCTCGGCTCGGTGGGAACGCTGTTGTAGCGGTTGGAGCGCTTGTTGCCCCGCCCGTTGCGCTCGGCCTTCGCATTGGCGCGGCGGTCGTTGCGATCCTGGTTCCGCGATCCGCGCTCCCCATGGCGCGTGGCGTGGGTGCGGCGCTCGCGCGCACCCTCCGCACGCTGCTCGCCGTCGGAAGACGCACGTTTGTCGTCGGAAGGCTTAGACGACGCTTGCTCGTCTTTGCCCTCGGAAGCGTCGGCTGTCGCCTCGGCCGCGTCGACCTTCGCCGTCGCGCGCTCACGGCGCTTGCGCGCCTTGGGCTTCGCCTCATCGCCCTCGGGGGCATCGGAGGCAGGCGCATCGGCGGCAGAGGCCTGTGCATCGGCGTCGCGCTGGGCCGCCAACGCGGCGGCCGCAGCGGCGGCGGCGCGCTCGGCCTCGACATAGGCCTTGGGCTTCCTGCCGCGACGATGCGGGCGCAGCGCGGGGTCGACCGTGGGGATTTCCACTGCGGCAGACGCGGCGGGCTCGGTTGCCTTCACGTCCGTTGCGAGCGCCTCGTCCGATACCTTCTTCTTAGAGCGCGAACGCTTCGGCGCGGGCTCGGCGATGAGCTCGGCGGCCGCATCTGCCTCCTGACGCTGGCGGCGAACAACTTGTGCTTGGGAAATCTGGGCGAGGGCGCGCGCCTGAGCGACCTCGGACGACACATCGGAGGCGTCCTCGGTCTTTTTGGCGGCCGCGCGCTTCGTGCGCGTGCGGCGGGCCGGCTTGTCCTCGGAGAGGGCGGGGGCGGCATCAGCCGCCTCCGCCTTGGGCTTACGTCCCCGACGACGCGGCGCGGGATCCTTTGCGGGAAGCGCCGCCTCAGACGTGGGAGCGTTTACGGACTCGTTGGTAGGGAGCTCGTTTTTCTCTTCTGCCACTATGCCTGCTCAACTACTTTCTTCCAGTCGGCCTCGAACGAAGCGAGACCCTGATCGGTCAGAGGATGCTTGACGCACTTCTTGAGCGCACCGAACGGAACGGTCGCGATGTCTGCGCCGAGCAGCGCCGCCTGGGTCACATGGTTGGGGGTACGAACCGATGCGGTGATGATCTCCACCTGATCGTCGACGTTCTTGCCCGTCCAGTCGTAGTTCTTGATGCACGCGATAACGTCGGCGAGCTGGGAGATGCCATCCTCGGCGATGTCGTCGAAGCGACCGACGAACGGCGAGATGTAGCGAGCGCCGGCGTTGGCGGCGAGCAGCGCCTGAGGAGCGGAGAAGACCAGCGTCATGTTGATGCGGACGCCCTCGTCAGCAAGCGCGCGGCACGCGGCCAGACCGGCCTCGCACACGGGAAGCTTGACGACGATGTTGGGAGCCAGGCCGGCAAGACGACGGCCCTCCTCGATCATGCCCTCAGCGGTGGTCGCCGTCGACTCGGCGGAGACGGGAAGGCCCTCGCACAGCTCGGCGATCTTGAGCATATGCGGCTCGAAATCGGCGAGCTTGCCGCCGGTGCGAGCATACAGCGAGGGGTTGGTGGTGACGCCGGCAAGGCAGCCCCAGCTCTTGGCCTCGGCAATCTCTTCAAGATCAGCGGTGTCGATGAAGAACTTCATTCCTATACCTCCTTATGGAAAGCCGCCCTATGCGGCCCATACCCAACTTTGGAGAGTAAACGCGAAAACGCTTCGCATGCGATAGGCAAACACGCCGCCTGCAACACATCAAGGCGGACAACACATGGATTGTACAAAGGATGCCCAGAAGGCAAGGCCACTATATCACAGTTTCGCCTCGCAACCGGCCGAAGGCGGTCAAAATGCGACAGGCGGGCGGACCGCGCGCGGCGCGATCCATAAAAAAGAGCCCCGCGCATGACGCGGGGCTCTCACGGCGAAACGTGGTATCGCGGGCGCTACATGCGCGTCGGCGCGGACACGCCGATCAGCGACAGGCACAGGGCGATCACCGAGCGAACGGCGTCGCATGCGGCCAGACGCGCGCGGACGAGCTCGGGCTCGACCGGATGGCCCTCGCTCGGCAGCACCTGGCAGGCAGCGTAGAAGCTGTGGAACGCGGAGGCGAGCTCCTCGACGTAGTGTGTGATGCGGAACGGGGCGCGGTCGCGGGCGGCGCCGGCGATCAGGTCCTGCAGCTCGGAGAGCTTACGGGCGAGCGCGAGCTCGGTGGGATCGGTGAGCAGCGCATAGTCGACATCGCCGTAGATGGCCTTGACGGCGACGTTCTCCATGCCCATGAGGTCGGCCTGCTCGGGCGTGACGCCGGCGGCCTTGCGCAGGATGGAGCAGATGCGAGCATGCGCGTACTGCACGTAGTACACGGGGTTGGACTGGCTCTTCTCCTTGACGGCATCGATATCGAAGTCGATGGTCTGGTTGGAGGAGCGGGAAACGAGCGTGTAGCGGGCGGCGTCGGCACCGACCTCGTCGATGAGCTCACGGAACGTGATCATCGTGCCCTTGCGCTTGGACATACGGACCGGCTTGCCGGAGCGCAGCAGGTTCACGAACTGGCCCAGCGGCACCTCGAACTGTCCGGGGTAGCCCAAAGCGTCGCAGACGGCCTTGACGCGGGCGATGTAGCCGTGGTGGTCGGCGCCCCAGATGTCGAGAACGAGGTCGACGCGCTGGAACTTGTTCCAGTGATAGGCGATATCGGACGAGAAGTAGGTGTAGTCACCGTTGGTCTTCTGGATGACGCGGTCCTTGTCGTCGCCGAAGGCGGTGGACTTGAACCACAGCGCGCCGTCATCGGTGCGATAGAGGTAGCCCATCTCGTCCAGCTTGGCATAGGCGCGCTCGACCGGCGAGGTGCCCGTCCAATCCTTCTGGTACATGGTGCGCTCGCTCATCCACACGTCGAAGTCGCAGCGCACGTCGTGACAGGTGTCCTTCATGTCCTTGAGCATCTTCTGGTAGCCGCGCTCGCGGAAGGAGAGCATGCGCTCCTGCGGATCGGCGTTTACCCACTGGTCGCCATCGCTCTTCCAGAAGGCAGCGGCCTCGTCGATGATGTAGGTGCCGCCGTAGGAGTCCTTGCCCAAATCGGCGGTGAACTCATCCATGTAGGGATGGCTGTCAGGATGCTCGTCGGCCTCGTCCTGAACGTAGTTGTCGCGATCCTTGGCGAGGAAGTCGCGGGCGGCGTCGATGTCGCAGCCCTGCTTGTCCATGATGTCGGCAAGCTGCATGTAGCGCTTGGAGATGGAGTTGCCGAACGTGTTCATCTGGTTGCCGTAGTCGTTGATCCAGAACTCGCGCTCGATATCGTAGCCGGCGTGCTCCATAACGCGGCACATGGAGTCGCCCAGCGCGGCCCAGCGGCCGTGGCCCACGTGCATGGGGCCGACGGGGTTGGCGGACACGAACTCGACCTGGGTCTTCACACCGCCGCCGACGTTGGAGCGGGCGAAGTCCATCCCCTGCTCGCGCGCCTCGGCAAACACGGCGTTCTTGGCGGCGACGGACAGATAGAAGTTGATGAAGCCGGGGCCGGCGATCTCGACGTGGTCGACGATCTCGCTTTCGGGCAGGTGGACCACGACGGCCTCAGCGATCTTGCGCGGAGCGCAGTGGGCCAGCTTGGCGGACTTGAGCGCCATCGTGGAGGTCCACTCACCATGAGAAGTGTCCGCAGGTCGCTCGATGCCGCAGTCCTCCAACTCGAACGCGGGCACATCGCCCGCCTCAACCGCTGCGGCGAGGGCAGCGCGCACCAGCTCTTCGATCTTCTCGGGCATGAATCCTCCTCGGTGAACGGTCCCGCTTCTTCCGCCAGCGGGATGTGAGTCCAGACATAAGCGGTACTTTATCACACCGAAGAGGGTCTTTCTCGATTTATACCGCGAGAACGTGCGATTTTTGTGAGGTTTCACGCAGAACGGACACCCGGGGCGCGGCAACGCGGCACACGACGACGCGGCCGGCCCCGACATCGTGTTCGGGACCGGCCGCGCGAAGGGGATCCGCAGGGCCTATGCGGCGCGCAGGCTATGCGGTGAAGTCGTCACCGAGCAGCTTGCTGTAGACGGCCGCGGTCAGGAAGCGGTACTCATCCTGCTGGTGCGCCTTGTTGGTCAAGGTGTTCGCAAACAGCGTCATGTTGTAGCCGTCCTGCTGGTAGTCGATGGCCTGGATGGTGCCCTTGTACTTGGCGATGTGATCGGAGCTCATGAAGCCCTCGATCGGATCGTCATCGGTGGTCTTCACGAGGACCTTGGCGCCCTCGGGAACACCGGTGATGAACGTTCCGCCGTAGCCGTACATGAGGTCGTCGCCCTCGCCGACATAGGTCGCCGTGACGATGCTCTCCTCCGGGAACTCGACGGTGGTGAGCGCGTCGTAGGACATCATGGCATCGGCGTTGTAGGTGAGGTCGACGCCGAGCGAGGCGACGGACTCGAGCGCGTTGGCGGTGTAGCCCACGTACGGCTTGCCCTCGGCGACGAGCTTGCCCTCCTCCTCGGTGAGCGCCTGGTTGCCCACGATGATATCGGCCTCATCGGCGGAATCGACGAGCGTGAAGCCCATCTGCTGGCCGAGCGAGAACATATCCATGTTGTAGGTCGTGTTGAGGCGGTTCTGGTAGTCCTTAAGACCGTACTCCGTGCCGTCCTCGGTCGTCATGAACTCGGGCACGGCGCCGGGCACGTAGACCTTGATCTCGGTCTTGATGACCTTGGCCTCGGGAGCCTCGGAGACCTTGTGGGCGTCGAGCACGTAATCGTCCTTGATCGCGTCGAAGTCGGAAGCGGCCACGACGTAGTCGCCCTCGGCGTCGCCGCCGGTCACGAGACCGACCTTCACGCCGTCGTTCAGCATGGCGTTGACGGCGCGGATGGCCTCGACGCCGCTGTTCTCGATGCGGACGATATCGCCCTCGCCGTCGACCTCGGTTGCGAGCTCAAGGGGCTCGGTCAGGTCGGCGAGCTGTGCGTCATCGAAGGCGCCCGGCGTGGTGATGATATCCGTGTCGAAACCGCGCTGATCGGGGAAGTTGGTGACGGGCTCGGAGTACAGCGAGGTCCAGTCGTCGATGACCATGTTCTTGTACAGGGCGGCGTTGGCCATGTTGCGCTTTGCCTGATGCATGTCGACCACGACCGTGCCGGCGGCATAGGTCGTGTCACCCACCTTGAAGTCCTCGGACAGCTGCGCGAGCTTGACGTCGTTGCGCAGCAGGTACTCCACCATCTCGGCGGCAGCGGCGCGATCCTGCTGGGAGGCAGCGTCGACGGGGATCACGTAGTACTCGGGGAAGAAGTTGTTGTTCTCCTCGTAGCGCGGACGGAAGACGTCGGCCTCGGCGCCCGGCTCATCGGACTGGCTCACGTAGTAGGGACGGATCTCGTCGGGATCGATGTTCTCGATGCCGCGCTCGTAGCGCTCGAGCTGGTTCAGGAACATCTCGTCTTTGTTCTCGGACACGAACTCGGCGTTGCCGACGAAGCCGTACTTCACCGCGACCACGGCGTCCTGGGAGCCGTAGGGCAGCTCGACGGTATAGGCGTTCGTGCCGTGCAGCATCGCGTACTGCGGCGTGTAACTCGAGGACATGTCGTCGAACGGGACCCACTCGAGGCTGCCGTCATCGGTCACCTTGAGGTAGTCGCGCATGGGGATCTGCACGCTGTTGATCGAGTCGTTGTTCGAGATCGCGGCGGCGGCGAAAGCCTCGCCCTGCTGCATTGCCGTGTCGATGAACAGATCGTACTCGTTGTTGGGGTCGTGCGTCGGCGAGCAGGGCTCGACCTGGAACTGCGTGTAGTAGCCGTGAATCTCGTGCAGCGAGATCGGGTTCCACGTGGCGATGAGCTCGGTCATGGCCTGGGTCTCGGGCTGCGTCTGATACGTGTTGTCACGGTTGAGGTCCAGACCGTTGCCGCCCGTACGCGTGTTGTAGGTGCGGCCGTCGACGTTTTCGCTAGGGACCATGATGAAGAAGACATCGTCGAGAATCTCTTCGGGATCGAGGGTGCGGTCCTCGACGTTGTAGTAGGACTCGAACTGCTCCTCGGTCATGTCGACCGCGGCGTCGGGGTTGGCCTCGGGGTCATCGGTGGGATTCATCTCGCCCTTGCCCTGGATGTAGCCCACGCCCGTCACGTCGTCGGCGATGAGTTCGGACCACGCGGTGCCGTCGGACTTCATCTCCTGCTCGAGCGTGGCCTTGCCCTCGTCGGTCAGGCTCTCGACGGTGCTGTACTCGATCGGCTCGTTCTTCACGAGGGCGCGCAGGAACTCCATGACGCCGTCGGAACCGATGATCTCGTCCGCGTGGATATTGCTGTAGACGACGGGCACCTTGTACTCGAGCGAGCCGGCCTCGACCTCTTCCTGCACGGCGGCAGGCTCGGTCTCCATACGCTCGGTGAGCTCGAGGTACTCGTCGAGGTCAGCCTCTTCCTTGGCGACGAAGATGGCATTGATGGGCCTACCCTCAGCGGACTGACCGATCTCGGTCACCTCGGCGTACAGCCCGTTCTCCTTGGCCTGCTCGGCAAGCTCGGGCAGCTCGGCGTCGAGTTCGGCCTGCGTGCGGTACTGATCGTAGGGGCGCACGTCGACCTCGGCGGTGCCGACGGTCTCGCCGTCGAGCGTGCAGGTGAGGTCATAGGTGCCGGTGTAGTCGAGGATGGTGTCGCGCACCTGGGAGCGGTCGCGGTTGTCGATGCCGTCATAGCCGAACAACATCGTGCTGTCGAAGGTCAGCTTGAGCGCGGCGGAGCCATCGACCTCGGCGGCCGTGGTCTGGATATTGGTGAAGAACTCCCCTTGCGGCTGCTCGGAGGTCCCGACCGTCTGCCACTCCTCGAGCGCGCCGCCCAGATACTGGTACGGGAACGCCTCGGCGTCCTGTGCGCCCTCTTCGCGGCTGAGCGACCAGCTCACCTTGCCCTCGTCGATGAGGGCCTGCAGGTCGTCGGTGCTCTTGCCGCTGACCGGAAGCGTCGCCTCAAAGCTGCGCGCCTCGGTCATCGAGATCACGTCGGCGGCTTCCTCGCCCGCCCCCTCGGTCACGTTTGCAAACGTGATGGTGCCCGAGCTGCCGCCAGAGCAGCCGGTAAGGGCGAGCGCGAACGCAAGGCCGGCAGTCGCGGCGATGGACGCTCTCATCTTCATGCTCATCTGATCTCCCTTCTGTTACCTGTACGACTGGTTAAGCGGTTTATTCACTTTTACGCTTACCACCTCCCCCGTTCGAGACCTGCGCGACAATACGGTAAGATAACTAGTTAATCAGCAGATTGCCTGTTCTTTAGTTTAGTAAAGTCTATGCGGCCCCTGTTTCCGACACGTTCCAACTCTGTAAAATGCTCTACAACAGTATGCATTTTTAGATAGATACTATTCATCTACCCACAGCTTAAACAAGGACCGCCCACCCTTTTTCGACCTTCGCCAGACGGTCTTTGCATCAAGGCGAGTGGCAAACGGGTTCGCAGACGGTATCCACAGACCGCCCAGCGGTAATGCGCACGCAGACCCTTTCGATCAACCGGGTTCGTTGTCGGAGGTCCCTGCGGGTCGCCGTGCACCCCCCGGCGGCGAGCGCATGCGCGCAGTCGGACGGGCGCAAACGACCCCCCAAATGTGCCGCTTTTGTGCCTATATTAGGCAAACCTGCACGTAGAAGTGGTATTCTATCAACAGTTGAGAGCTCATCAGTTGGAGGAAGCATGTTTCGTATCGGAGAGCACGTCATCCATCCGGGCCAAGGCGTCTGCACCGTCGTGGGCTTCGAAGATGGCCCATCGCCCATGATCGTCCTGGAGGCCCGCTCCGGCCACGCCAAGACCCGCCTGCTATATCCCGTATCCCAAGCCGACCGTCTGCACGCCTGCATAGATAAAGAGCAGGCAGAGGCCCTTATCGCTGGGTACGCCGCCCTCGAATGCGACCCGTACACCGAGCGCAACAGCTCGCTTGAGGAGAGCTATTTCAAAAAGCAGCTCAAACTCGGTGCACCCGAGACCCTGCGCGTCGCCAAGACCATGCGCCGGCGCATCCGCGATGCACAGGAGCGCGCCAAGAAGCCGAGCAGCTACTACACGCGCATCCTCAAAGAAGCGCGCAGGCGCTCCATCGAGGAGTTCGCCGTCGCGCTCGACGTGAGCGAAGAGGACGCTGACGACCGCCTGCACGCGGCCGCAGTCCAGGCAGGCGAAATCCCCAACAACTGACACCCAATGTAAAATCACCCTAGGGATTTTTTTGTAAAATCACCCTAGGGATTTTTTAACATGCGAACCATACGCCCCGAACGAGCGCACAGGGCGCGCGTCGGACGTTGACCGCCGGGCGTTCGCATGGTATACCATCATCAGTTTTCACCTCCCCCGACACCGGTTGGGGGAACCAAGGTGCCCGATTCTGACCGCAGGTACGGCGCGCAGCGCTATAAGGCAGGGTCGCGGCACCTTTTTGTTTATCGGACGCGGAGCATCCGCGGCGGAACAGGAGGGACCTCATGGCAACGAAGCTTTCGGCAGGCATGACGCGCGAGCAGGCGTTCGCGCTGCTCAACGAGCACAACAAGGACCCCTTCCATATCGAGCACGGCGAGACGGTCGAGCAGACCATGCGCTATTTCGCCCGTGAGTACGACCCCGAGAACGAGGAGTTCTGGGGCATCGTGGGACTGCTTCACGACCTGGATTGGGAGGAGCATGCCGACGATCCGGACAACCACACCATCTACGCCGCGAAGGATATCGAGGCAGCGGGCGGCACGCCCGAGCTCATCCGCGCCATCCAGAGTCACACGAGCGACTGGAACACGTCGCTGCCGGCGCCCGAGCACCAGATGGAGAAGATCCTCTTTGCGACCGAGGAGCTCACCGGCCTTATCGGCGCGGCTGTAGTGATGCGCCCCTCCAAGAGCGTCATGGACTTCAACGTGAAGTCGCTCAAGAAGAAATTCAAGGACAAGCGATTCGCCGCCGGCGTCTCGCGCGACGTGATCCGCTCCGGCGCCGAGAAGCTCGGCTGGGAGCTCGATGAGCTGTTCGCCCGTACCATCGAAGCCATGCAGTCCTTCGCCCCCGACCGCGACACCTTTGGCACGGACAGCCAGGAGGCCTAGTTCCACCGCCTCATGTGAAACGGCGTCTGACGCGATTTCACGCACGAGCGCGCCCCCGGCCGGCATCGCAGCCGACCGGGGGCGCGCTGTGTCAGATGGGCTTCCTTCGAAGCAGCGTCGGGCTTACGCCTTGAGCAGCTCCATGACCGCCTCGCGCGAAGGCATCGAGGGGATGCCGCCGCGACCGCGCACGCACAGCGACGCCACGGCGTTACCCATGCGTGCGAAGCCCGCGGCGTCGTCGATGCGAACCTTTTCAGGAGCAAGGCCGCTTTCGACGAACGCCGCAAGAAAACCTCCCCAGAAGGAGTCGCCGGCACCCGTGGTATCCACGACATCGGCGGGAAAGCCGGGGACCTCGCGCATGCCGTCGGCGCAGGCGACCAGGGCGCCGGACCCGCCGAGCGTCACCGCGACGATCTTCGGACCCTGCGCGAGGAGCGCCGACGCCGCCTCGGCGGGATCTGCATGGCCGGTCATGAGCTCGCATTCCTCGTCGGAGATCTTCATGAGGTCCATGTCGGTCACAATCGAGCGCATCTGGATAGACGCAGCCTCGGCCGATGGCCACAGGTTCGCACGGTAGTTGGGATCGTATGACAGCACGCAGCCCGCCTCGCGCGCGATCTTGATGGCACAAAGCGTCGCCGAGCGCGCCGGCTCATCGGTCAGCGACAGCGAGCCCACATGGAACACCCTGGAGGACTCGATCGTATCGCAGGCGAGGTCAGCAGGGGCAAGCTGCGTGTCGGCGCCCGGCTTGCGGGCGAAGGAGAACGCACGCTCGCCGGTGGGCGCAAGCGCCACGAAGGCGAGCGTGGTGAAAAACGCAGGGTCGCGTATCAGGCCCGAGCAGTCGATGCCCTCGGATTCGAGCACGTCGCGCAGGAAGTCGCCGTGCATATCGGCGCCCACCTTGCCCAGAAACGCCGTGGCGTGCCCCAGGCGCTCTAGCGCCACGAGCACATTGGCCGGCGCGCCGCCGGGATTTCGCTCGAACAGCGACATGCCGTTCTCCGAGGTCCCCGCCTCGGTGAAATCGATGAGAACCTCGCCCAGCGCCGTCACGTCAACCATGCTGCCCGCCTTTCGAAGCAATGTGATATCGATACCACCCCATGATAGCCCTCCAACGCACATTCGAATATATGCAGATGCGACCTCTCGGCGAGCTGCCGGGAGGCCGCATGGGCAAGGCGATGTGGCTGACGCTACGGACGGACCTGTCCGTCGCCGCGAATCTCGTATTTATACGTGGTCAGCGCCTCGGCGGCAAACGGTCCGCGCGCATGCAGCTTCTGCGTCGAGATGCCGATCTCAGCACCCAGGCCGAACTCGCCGCCGTCGGTGAAGCGGGTGCTCGCGTTCGCGTAGACCGAGCTCGCGTCCACTTCGCGCAAGAAGCGTTCGCACGCCTGCCCGTCTTCGGCGATGATGGCCTCCGAGTGCATGGTGCCGTAGCGATTGATATGCGCGATCGCCTCGTCGAGGCCGCTCACGCACTTCACCGAGATCTCCATGGCCAGGTATTCGCGGCCCCAATCATCCTGCGTCGCGGGCACGAAGGCCTCGCCCTCGGCAAGGCCGAGCTCACGGCAGACCTTGCAGGCCGTCTCGTCGCCATGGATGAGTACGCCCGCACGCGAAAGCTCGCGAAGCATATCGGGCAGGAAGGCAGCGGCGACCGCGGCATCCACAAGCAACGACTCACAGGCGTTGCACACGCCCACCCGCTGCGTCTTGGCGTTCATCACGATGGAGCGCGCCTTGGAGAAATCGGCGCTGGCGTGCACGTAGATATGGCAGTTGCCCGTACCCGTCTCGATGACCGGCACGAGCGACTCGCGCACGCACCGCTGGATGAGGCCCGCGCCGCCGCGCGGAATGAGCACGTCCACCACGCCGCGCAGGCTCATGAGCGCTCCGGTCGCAGCGCGATCGGTGGTCTCGATGATGGTCACGGCTTGGCGCGGGAAACCCGAGGTCTCGACGGCGTCGGCAAGCGCATGCGCAATGGCCACGCACGAGCGCTGGGCGAGCGACCCGCCGCGCAGGATGCAGGCGTTGCCGGTGCGGATGCAGATGCCCGCGGCGTCGGCGGTGACGTTGGGGCGCGCCTCGTACACCATGGCCACCAGACCCAGCGGTACGCTCACTTTTTGCAGGTCGAGGCCCTGATCGATCGTGCGGTGCTCGAGCACGCGCCCCACGGGGTCGGGCAGCTCGGCGAGCTTCTCCAGGCCTGCCGCCATCCCCTCGATGCGCTCGCCGGTGAGCAGCAGGCGGTCGAGCAACCCGTCGCTTGTCCCCGCCTCGCGCGCGGCAGCCATGTCCTGGGCGTTGGCGTCCAGGATGTCGTCGGCGTGCTCCCGAAGGGCAGCGGCCATGGCGCGGACAGCGGCCTGCCGCACCTCATCGCTTGCAAACCCAAGGGGACGCGACGCCTCCTTGGCGGCAGCCGCCAGCTGCCCCACGTATGCCTTGACATCCTGCGTCATAGGGCACCTCCCTGTTCGCATGTATTCGCTGCATCCATGCTACCCGATATCGCGTATACCCGCTCCGGAAAGGACAGGGCGACACACGTTGGAAGCATCGAGGCGGATCTGCCGCGCCGCCAAGCGACAAGTTTGTACCCGGCACCATCTTGTCGCTA
>CASEEY010000039.1 GCA_949287055.1 uncultured Collinsella sp. | reverse complement strand
CCGATGGGCTTGTCGGGATCCGCCAGGCCTGCACGGCTGCGGCGCACGGCCGCGGCGACGGCGCGCACCGCCTCGTCCTGGCCGATGACGCGCTTGTGCAGCTCGCCCTCCAGGTCGCGGAGCTTCTCGATCTCGCCCTGCATCATCTTGGAGACCGGCACGCCGGTCCACGCGGAGACGACCTCAGCGATCTCGTCGGAGGTCACCTGCTCCTGCAGGCCGCCCTCGGTCTTTTGCGCCTCGATCTCGGCCTCGCCGTCGCGCACCTGCTGCTCCAGGCTCGGGATCACCGAGAAGCGCAGCTCCGAGGCGCGGGCGAGGTCACCGTCGCGGGTGGCGCGCTCCTCCTCGCTTTTGGCCTGATCAAGCTGGGCCTTCAGGTCCTGCACGCGGTCGATGGCGTTCTTCTGGTTGAGCCAGCCGGCCTTCTGGACGTTCAGCTTCTCCTGGACCTCGGCGATCTCTTGGCGCAGGGTCTCCAGACGCTCGGCGGAGGCCTCGTCGGTCTCCTTCATGAGCGCCTGCTCCTCGATCTGCATCTGCGTGAGCTTGCGCTGCGTCTGGTCGATCTCGACCGGCATGGAATCGAGCTCCATGCGCAGGCGGGACGCGGCCTCGTCCACCAGGTCGATGGCCTTGTCGGGCAGGAAGCGGTCGGCGATGTAGCGGTCGGACAGGTCCGCCGCCGCAACGAGCGCACCGTCGGTGATATGCACGCCGTGGTAGATCTCGTACTTCTCCTTCAGACCACGCAGGATGGAGATGGTGTCCTCCACGGAGGGCTCCCCCACCATGACCGTTTGGAAACGACGGGCCAGGGCGGCGTCCTTCTCGATGTACTTGCGGTACTCGTCGAGCGTGGTGGCGCCGATGGCGTGCAGGTCGCCGCGGGCGAGCGCCGGCTTGAGGATGTTACCGGCGTCCATGGAACCCTCGGTCGCGCCCGCGCCCACGATGGTGTGAAGCTCGTCGATGAACAGGATGACGCGGCCCTCGGCCTTCTCGACTTCCTTGAGCACGGCCTTCAGGCGGTCCTCGAACTCACCGCGGTACTTGGCGCCGGCCACAAGGGCGCTCATGTCGAGCTCGATAAGGTCGCGGTCCTTCAGCGTGCTGGGCACGTCGCCCGCCACGATACGCTGAGCGATGCCCTCGACGATGGCAGTCTTGCCCACGCCGGGCTCGCCGATGAGCACGGGGTTGTTCTTGGTGCGGCGCGAAAGCACCTGGATGGTGCGGCGGATCTCGTCGGTACGGCCGATGACCGGGTCGAGCTTGCCGGCGCGCGCGAGGTCGCAGATGTTGCGGCCGTACTGCTCGAGCGCCTCGAACTGCGTCTTGTCCTCAGCGGTCTTGACGCGGTCGTCACCGCGGAGCTCCTGGTAGACCTCCTCGATGCGCTCGGGCGTGACGCCGGCGGCCTTGAGGACCTGACCCGCGGCGCCCTTGTCCTCGGCAAGCGCCATGAGTAGGTGCTCGGTCACCACGAAGTTGTCCTGCATCTTGGTGGCGCGCTTCTCGGCGCGCTCGAGCGTGCGCACGAGGTCGCGCGACAGGCCCATCTCGGCGCCGTCGCCGGAGACCTTCGGGGCGCGCTCGATGGCGTCAGCCGCGGCACGCGAAAGCTGCGTCGGGTCGGCGCCGATGCGCTCGATGATGACGGAGATGTTACGCTCGCCACCCGTGAGCAGCGCGGACAGCAGGTGGATGGGCTCCACCGCACCCGCCTGGGCATCGCTCGCGATGCCGATGGCAGCCTGCAGCGCCTCGCGCGACGTCACGGCCAGTTTCTCGATTCTCATATGCCTCACCTCTCCTGGGGTGTTACCGACCCGCGGGAACATGGGGACAGGCACCGTTTTCCCACGCGGTCAGCCTGCTGCCCTCCGGGGCAGCATTCGTCTGTTCGAGAGGTATTGTTACCGATTTTTGCTGCAGCTATACGTAAATCTAAGTCTCCATATATAAGATTTTCTTAGTGCAGAAACATGAAAACCGAAAGTGACCTACCGCCTTTTTGGATATTACTTCCTCGATTTTTCTAGTTAAACTGACTCGATTTTTGCAGAAATAATCCTCGGTTTTTATATACTGAACATGGGTAATCAGCTATCCAGGGAGGTTGTCATGACACTTCGCCCCGAAGGCTACAGGCCTCGCCTCATCGACAACACACTTGCGAGAAGGCTCAGGGGGTTCGGAGCCGTCGAGGTGACAGGACCGAAATTCTGCGGCAAGACCTGGACAAGCATGGCCCAAGCGGAAAGCATCATCCATCTTGATGACGACGCGCTCAGGCAGATGGCGGAACTCGACGTTGCACTGGCCCTTGAGGGGGAGACTCCCCACGTTATCGATGAGTGGCAGGATGTACCCAAAGTATGGGACGCCACCAGAAGACGCATCGACGAGACCGGAAACATCCGAGGCCAGTTCATACTCACAGGATCTTCAACTGTTGACAAAACGCTCGTCTCGCATAGCGGAGCAGGTCGCATTGCGACACTCACCAT
This sequence comes from uncultured Collinsella sp., assembly GCA_949287055.1. Taxonomy (GTDB): domain Bacteria; phylum Actinomycetota; class Coriobacteriia; order Coriobacteriales; family Coriobacteriaceae; genus Collinsella. Next base: position 19,754 of record CASEEY010000039.1, on the reverse strand, counting down.
GCGACCCATGAGCCTATTCGAAAGCGGTGAATCGTCAGGAACGATTTCGCTACGAGGCCTCTTCGACGGGCAATTCTCGACCAAGCCCGTCCGCACCGACGTTCGAGACCTAGCGACAGTAATCTGTCGCGGTGGTTGGCCAGCCGCGATTGGATGCGACGACGAACTCATCGGAGAGATTCCGACACAATATCTCGATGCTCTCTTCTCGATAAGCGCAGAGAAACGCGGCCTGGATGGGCGCCGGTGCCGTCGCCTCGCAGTTTCGCTCGCCCGCTCGCTCGGAACGGCCGTGACATACAAGACGATGTACGCCGACACGCACGAGGGCAACATCCCCGGAGGCGTGAGCGCGAGCTATTTTCAACAGGAACTCGCACCCCTCATTTCGTTTTTCGAGCAGCAGTATTTCATCGAGAACCAAGGGGGGTGGGACGCACCCGTCAAGGCGAAATCGCGCATCCGTTCAAAACCGAAACGGACGTTTGCCGATCCCTCGCTCCCCGCATCGCTACTCGGCATGACACCAAAGCGACTGCTGAGCGAAGTCCAAGTGTTCGGAACGCTATTCGAGGAACTGTGCCTCCGCGATGTGCGCGTGTACTGCTCCGCCATGGGACTCATCCCGGATCCCGAGGTCCGATATTACGGCGATGCAGACGGCCTTGAAGTCGACATCATCGTAGAGCTACCCGATGGCAGATGGGGCGCTTTCGAGGTGAAGCTAAGCGATGAAAAGGTCCCCGAAGCCGAGAAAAGCCTTCTGAGACTCAAACGTAAGGTGCTCAACAACCCAGCAGCGCAGAACCGGGAGCCCTCGTTTCTTGCCGTGCTCGTCGGAAAAGCATCGTTTTGCAGGCAGACGCCGAGCGGCATCTACGTGGTTCCCATCACCGAGCTGGGAGCGTAAGGCACATGGGGCCGGGTAAAACTTGTCAATCGATTGCCTGCACTTCAAGTATTATTACTATGTAATAGCTACTATTACTGAGGAACCATGGGCACGTTTACCACCGTCAGCGCTCGTATCGATAGCAACACGAAACAGCAGGCGGATGCCATTCTCCGCACGTTGGGGCTCAGTCCCTCCGCTGCGATTGCCGCCCTCTACGCCCAGATCGTCTTGAATAAAGGCCTCCCCTTTGCCGTTCAGATGCCGCAGACCTCGCAGGATGCGCTTCCCCTCGGACGCATCAAGCGTGTCGTCTCGGATGTCGCGCGCCGTTACGGCGTCGAGCGTGCATGGCTGTTCGGTTCTTACGCCCGCGGCGAGGCAAAACCGGACAGCGATGTCGACATCCTCATCGATAAGGGCTCCATGCGGGGACTTGCGCTGGGTGGCTTTCTCGATGAGCTTGAGCACGGGCTCCAAGCGGCAGTCGATGTTGTAACCTTGGATTCCCTTGACGAGGATTTTCGCCAGAATATCCAACAGGACCAGGTGCTGCTCTATGAACGATAAGGAACGAAACGCGCTCAAGCAGATTCTCAGATAGTGCCGTAAAACCGAAGACGTCAGGACGAGATTCTTCCCCACACGCGAGCAGTTCGATGAGGAGGGGCTCTACCGCGACGGATGCGCATTCTACATCCAGCAGATGGGAGAATTCGTCAACGACCTGTCAGACGAGCTTATCGAACAACACGATGACATCGCCTGGCACGAGATACGCGAGTTCCGGAACATCATCGCGCACGCCTACGCCAGTGTAGACACCGATATCCTCTGGGAGAGCATCACCGAGGACCTGCCGCCCCTGAAGGAGTTCTGCGAGCGTCAACTCAAGTCAAGCTGACCGACAAGATGGTGCTGGGGTGCAACCTTGTCGCCCATGTCATCTTGAGTGACGCGGTCGCGGCGCCCGGACCAAAAGCGGACCGCCCCCAGTTGGCCACATTTGGCTGCTATGGGAGCGCAAGCGTGAGCTCCACGGCACCCGGCCCGAGCGCCTCCTCCCAACCCGCAAGGTCATCAACCCGGGCCAAACGTGTGTAGCTCCACGTGTTCTCACCGTAGAAGCACACGATCTGATCGCCCTGGTACAGGACGATATCGCCGGGAGCAGTCGTGATGCGCTCGTTCTCCGTGGGAAGCGAGAACCCTAGGTCGCCAACTTTCTCGAACCCCGCATAGTCGCTCAAGCCAAACGTCAGCGGCCCGCCCGAAAGCATCTCGGCGAGTTTTGACGCCGCCATGTTGTCCGCAAGCGTCGCCGCGAAGGGCGCACCGTTGACCGTCACCGTGATCTGCACGGCTTCCCCTTTCGTACCTGCATCTGCCCCGATGCCCACCGCGCTCTCGCGCGCGATGGCGCCCGCCATATCCGACATGCCTTCCGTCGCTGGCGTCTCCGACTCGCCGCATCCGGTCAGACCGGATACGGCGAAAGCAAGCGCCACAACAAGGGTCCTGCGGGCGAGCGCCGGCGAACCGATCCGACGCGACAAGTTTGCACCCGGTACCATCTTGTCCCGGCGTGTCGCTAGGCCAGATAGCGCTCGAAGAAGGCCTGGAGCCCGCCCCAGGGGATGGCGTTCTTGCCGCCGCCGTCGTACAGGTCGGTGTGCACGGCGCCCGGCACGAGCACGAGCTCCTTGTTATCGCCCTTGAGCTGAGCGAACGCGTCCTTGCCCATGTAGCAGGAGTGCGCCGCGTCGCCGTGGAGCACCATGACGGCGGTCTCGATCTCGTCAGCGTAGGCAAGAATCGGCTGATTCAGGAAGCTCTGCGTGCCGATGACGTTCCAGCCGTCGTTGGAGTTGAGCGAACGCGGATGGTAGCCGCGCGGCGTCTTGTAGTAGTCGTAGTAGTCCTTGACGAAGAACGGAGCGTCGGCGGGCAGCGGGTCGACGACGCCGCCGGCGCGGTCGTAGGTACCCGCAGCGTAATCGCGCGTGCGCTGGTCGGCGAGGGTGCGGCGCTGAGCCTGGCGGGCCTCGGGGCTGTCTGCCTCGTCGAAGTAGCCCTTGGCGTTGATGCGCGCCATGTCATACATCGTGGAGGCGACCGTCGCGCGGATGCGCGGGTCGAGGGCCGCGGCGTTGATGGCCATGCCGCCCCAACCGCAGATGCCGATGATACCGATGCGCTCGGGGTCGACATCGTCGCGGCAGCTCAGGTAGTCCACGGCGGCGAGGAAATCCTCGGTGTTGATGTCGGGGCTCGCCATGTAGCGCGGCTCTCCGCCCGACTCGCCGGTGAACGACGGATCGAAGGCGATGGTGATAAAACCGCGCTCCGCCATGGTCTGAGCGTACAGGCCGGCGCACTGCTCTTTCACGGCACCGAAAGGACCGCACACGGCGATGGCGGCGAGCTTGGCGTCCGCCGGAGCATCCTTCGGCTTGTAGAGATCTGCCGCCAACGTGATGCCATAGCGGTTGTGGAACGTCACCTTGCTATGGTCAACCAGCTCCGACTGCGGAAACGTCTTGTCCCATTCCTGCGTCAACGTACGCTCTGCGTTCTGCATATGCGCCCCTTCCTGCGACGATACTTACTCATCTCCATTGTCAGGGCGCTACAGCGGCATTTCAAATACCTATGTTTGATGATGTTTCATGCAGAATATGCATAGCTAGAAAGAGCCTGTCGCAGGAACGAACATGGGAAGGCGTCGGGCGTAATTTCATGCCCATGGGTTTGTCTCAGTTACGGGCTTCTATCTGAGATAAACCCATCCCGAAAAAATGCCTGAACGTATTTCTCATGTTGATGCAAGGATTCGTCCGCGTCGCTCGTTTCTGTTGTGAAGGGAACCTTCGCAGACACATCGACAGAAAGGACGAAGCCATGAAGACGAACACGAAACTCACGATCGCAGCCACGCTGGGGGTCGTCACGCTGGGCGCGACGCTTATCGGCGCCGTTCCCGCGCTGGCGGTAGGCACCGGTGCCGGTGGAGGCGACGGTCTGCAAAGCGGCGCCTGCCAGACCGCGAGCACGCTTTCTTCCGGAGCCGCTCGCGTCAGCGCATCGGCTGCATGCGCCGGATTTGTCGACGCTGACGGCGACGACATCTGTGACAACCGCGGCTCCGGCGCAGGCGGCGGCAACGGCGCAGGCTACGTCGACGCCGACGGCGACGGGGTGTGCGACAACTACGGCACGGGCGCCGGCAGCGGCAACGGCGCCGGTAACGGATACGGCGCAGGCGCGGGCACCGGTAACGGCGGCGGCCATCACGGCGGCAACGGCTCCGGCAACGGCGGCCACCACGGCGCAGGCCACGGCCGCTGCTAGCCATCTACCCCTGCCCTCGGAAATCCAAGCGATTGCCCGCGCCCGCACGACGTCTCCCGCCGTGCGGTCGCGGCGGCACGTGCAAGAGCGGTATGCTGAAAGGACCCGCTGCCGTCCCCACGCGGCACGCGAGCCCGTCGACGCGGAGAGGAGTGTAACGCGTGCGTCCAGCCAGCGACATCGAGCAGGCAATCGCCGCGTATGGCGACGCCGTGTGGCGCGCGTGCCTTCTGTACCTGCGTCCCGCTGACGCCGAAGACGTCTTTCAGGACGTGTTTCTCAAATTCGCCCTGCACGATGCACCGTTTAACGACGACGCCCACAAAAAGGCATGGCTGCTGCGCGTCGCCATCAACGCCTGCAAGGACATCCTCAAAAGCGCGCGCACCAAGAACAGCTCGGTCGAGGAACTCACCGATGCGGGGCGCGAGGGGGAACTCGGCGCCGAGAGCGATGACGTGGCACTCGGCCTGCACGAGATCCTCGACGCCATGGACGCGCTGGGCGATCCACCGAAAACGCAACTGTACCTCGCTCTCTATGAGGGTTATACCGCGCGCGAGATCTCGCAGATGACCGGCATGCCGGAGGGCACCGTGTACTCCTGGATCTCGCGCGGGAAAAAGCAGCTGAGGGAGGCCCTGTCATGACCGACAAGCTTGAACAGCGGATGCGCGGGGCCTTCGATCAGGTGCATATGCCCGCCGGCCTCGCCGAGCGCACGCTTGCGCGAATCGAAGCTGAGCGGCAGACGGAGACGGCCCGCGAGCCTGCAGCCAGCCCCTCCCCCGTCACAACGGAGCCGCTTTCCATCGTCGACGGAACGCCATCGCGCCGTACGGCGCGCAAGCATCACCGCCTGCCGTTCGTCGCTGCCCTAGCTGCCTGCCTGGCGCTCGTGGCTCTGGGCATCGGCGGCGTGGCATGGGCGTGGCAGCCCTACGCCTACGTGGCGATCGACGTGAACCCCTCGATCGAACTCGGCATCAACCGCTTTGACCGCGTAGCGAGCACGCGGGCCTACAACGACGATGGGGCACAGGTGCTCGCCGCGGCGGATGTCGAGGGCGAGACATATGAGCAGGCCATGACCTCCATCGAACAAGCCCTACGAGACTACCTCGACGATACCTCGGCCATCGAGATCACCATCATCTGCGACGACCGACGTGCGGCGAACCAGCTTGAAGACGTCGGTACGCGCTGTCTGCGCGCATCGGGCACGGATCAGGTCCACTGCTCGCGCGCAAGCGAGGAGGAGCACCACGCCGCGGCAAGCGTCGGCATCGGCGTCGGCAAGTACCGCGTGTGGCAGGAGCTCTTCGCCGCGGGCGTGGACATCTCGGCCGACGAGGCATCCAGCATGACCATGCGCGAACTGCTCGACCTCGCCGAGGCCGAGGGAGTCGACACCTCGCAGGCTTCCGCAAGCGTCGCCGACGGCGCGCATCACAACGAGGAAGGCCACCGCGGCCAAGACAAGAGCCAGGGCGGGGGCCAGGGCAAGGGCCAGGGCAAGGGCTCAGGCAGGCGTCACCACGCCGAATAACGCAAAATGCCCCAGGGGCTCTTTCGCAACAACCGGGTCTAGGCCTCGGTGATGTCGATGCCGAAGAACTCCTGCGAAAGCTCGGACAGCATGCCATCCTCGCGAAGCGCCGCGATCGCCTCGTTCATGGCAGCAAGCAAGCTCGCCGTGGCCTCCTCACGGCGCAGCGGAAACGCCACGTGCGTTGGCTCGTCATTTTCCGCCGCAATCTTCAGATCGGCATCCGGGTGCTGCTCCATATAGTCGTAGAACACGACCTCGTCGTTGAGCGTCGCGTCGATGCGACCGCTTTCGAGCAGCTGGATGGTCTGGTTGAAGTCGTCGACGCCCGTGTTGGTGGCGCCATGGCTCTCCGCCAGAATCGCGTAGCTGGAGCCCAGCGTGTTCGCCGTGGTCTTGCCCTCAAGGTCGTCCATGCTCGCGATGTTGGAGTCGCCTGTCGTGATCACCACGATGCGGTTGTACGCATACGGCTCGGTGAAGTCGTACTTCTCCTCGCGCTCCTCGGTGACCGACACGCCGTTGGCCATCGTGTCGTAACGGCCCGAATCGAGGCCCGCGAGCAGGCCGTCCCACTCGCCCTCGGCGAACTCGGCCTCCACGCCCAAGCGCTCGGCGATGGCGCGCGCGACCTCGATGTCGTACCCGGTGAGATCTCCGGCTTCGTTGTGGAAGGTCCACGGGCTCCAGGTGCCCTCAGTGGCAAACGTCATGGAACCGCGCTCGGTGATCTGCGCGAGCAGGTCGCCATCGCCCGACGCGGCCGCAGAGCCGGCCGCACCGCCGTCGTCGCCGCAGCCGGCAAGACCGAGTGACGCAGCACCGGCTGCAATCGTCAGGAACCCACGGCGCGAAATCATCTGAATGGACATAGCTCTTCCTTTCTGAGGTAAACGGTTGGACATTTGGGTGGGGCATTTGGGTGGGGCATTTGGGGACGTGTTCGTACCAACCCCTCTGGAGCATTTGGGGACGTGTTCTCACCAGCCCTTTTCATCCAACTCGCGTCAAAGACAGCCGGATGGGTTGGATGGAACACGTCCCCATTCAACCCGTCCAACCCGTGCTAGCCCTCTCCTCCGACGGTGCGCAGGAAGATGCGCACGCGGTCGTTGGCGGGATGGTCGAAAAACTCGTGGGCGGACGCCGCGGCCACCACGGCGCCGTCTTCCATGAACACCACGCGGTCGGCGACGTTTTTCGCAAAGCCCATCTCGTGCGTGACCACGAGCATGGTCATGCCGTCTTCGGCAAGCTGGCGCATGGAGCCCAGCACCTCGACGGTCAGCTCGGGGTCAAGAGCGCTCGTGGGCTCGTCGAAGTAGATGATCTCCGGGTCGGTCGCCATGGCCCGGGCAATCGCCACGCGCTGCTGCTGGCCGCCGGACAGCTCCGCCGGATAGGCGTCGGCACGGTCCGCCATGCCGACGCGCTCCAAGCAGCCGCGGGCAATTTCCTCCGCTTGGGCGCGCGGCATCTTGCGAGCGACGATCAGCCCCTCGGTCACGTTGCCCAGCACCGTTCGGTTGCGGAACAGGTTGTAGTTCTGGAACACAAAGGCCGTCCGGCGCCGCACCGCCGCCATCTCGCGCTTGGTCGCCTGCGCCAAATCGTAGCGCTCGCCGCCAAGCTCGAGCACGCCGGCGTCCGCGCGTTCCAGGAAGTTCGCGCAGCGCAGCAGCGTGGTCTTGCCGGAACCGGACGGGCCCAGGATGGCCACGACCTCGCCGCGGCGCACGGTAAGGTCGATGCCGTGCAACACCTCGGAGCCACCGAAGGCCTTACGCACGCCCTCAAGGCGCAGCATGTCCTCCGCCATCGCCTACCCCCTCTCCATGCCAAACGATGCGAGCCGCTTCTCGCCGATGCCCTGCAGCCAGGTGAGCACTGTGGAGAACAGCAGGTAGATGGCTGCAACTTCCAGATACAACGGCAGCGCCTCGTACGTGCGCGACACGATCTGCTGCGTCGCCATGAGCATCTCGAGCACCGTGATGTTCGCAGCGAGCGAGGTGTCCTTCACAAGCGCGATGAGCTCGTTGGAAAGCGGCGGGAACGCTGTGCGCAGCGCCTGCGGCAACAGGATGCGACGCATGATCTGCATGTAGCTCATACCCACGCAGTACCCGGCCTCGAGCTGCCCAGCCGGCACCGATTCCAGCGCGCCGCGGATGGTTTCGGCCGAATAGGCGCCCGTGTTGATGGAAAACACGATGATCGCCGTTGGAAACGGATCGAGCACGATGCCGAAATCGGGTAGGCCGTAGAACACCACATACAGTTGGACCAGCAGCGGCGTACCGCGGACGATCCAGATGTAGAAGCGCGCAAGCTGCGTGAGCACGGGCACGCGCGCGTACTGCACGAGCGCCACCGCGATGGCGATCACAAGCGCGATGGCAAACGAGATGAGCGCCAACGGGATCGTTGCGGTCAGACCCGGGATGAGGATCTTGGAAAATGAGTCGAGCAGGATCTCGGCGACACGGTCACTCATGGACGCGCGCCTCCTTCCCATCGGCAAACGCGTCACGAGGCGCGCACTCGCAGCTCACACGATGGAGCATGTGGTCGATGGCATCGATGCCGCGCTGGCTGGCATGCAGCTCGTCGAGCAGGCGTCGACGCTCGTCGAGCAGCACGCGCTTGGTCTCGCGAACGCGCCCCTCCTCGCACGAGCAGCGGGCTTTCGCGGCGCGCGCTTCGTCGCACGCGCAGTCGCACAGGCAGCGTTCAAGATCTTCGCTTAAATCACCCATAAGAGCCTCCCATCGTGAAACCATGGTACGACCGGCCTCCTCCCATGTAAAAGACCTATAAGCTATGGCTATCTATACCTAAAAGCTATCGGTGTAAAAACACCCTAGGGATTTTTTGTAAAAACACCCTAGGGATTTTTTAACATTCGGGACGCTGGCGGCCATGCCCACAAGGCGCGAAACGATCGTGATACTGGAGGCCATGACCGCGAGGCGCGAAACCATCGGGACGCGAGCAAATCCGTTGTGGAACAATAGGGAGCGATGAACCGTCCTCGAAAGGAAGCTCCCATGGCCGTCACCGATGCCGAACTGATCGATCTGCTCGCCCGTCTTTCAAACGCGAAGGCCCCTTCGGGTTTTGAGGACGAGATCGTCGATATCGTCCGCGAGTTCTGCCGTGGCTGGGCGACCGTCGAGGTCAACAGCCTGCTCGACGTCATCATCACGCCGGGCAACGTCTCGCCGGACAAGCCGACGCTCATGTTCGACGCGCACGGCGACGAGGTGGGCGGCATGGTCCAGTCGATCCTTGCCGGCGGCACGATGAACTTCGTGGAGCTGGGGCACTTCGCCCCCAACACGCTCGCCGGACAGGACGTCTGGGTGCGCACGACGCGAGGCACGTGGATCCGCGGCGTCATCGGCGTCAAGCCGCCGCACTTCTGGAGCGCCGCCGAGCGCGCCGAGGGCGCAGCGCCGCTGACGCTCGACGTGGGCGCCACGTCCAAGGCGGATACCATCGAGCGCTTCGGCATCGGTATCGGCGAGCCGATCGTGCCCGCGACCGACTTTACCTACGACGAGACGACCGGCATCGCCATCGGCAAGGCCTTTGACTGCCGCGTCGGCGTCTGCGCGCTGCTGCTCGCCCTGCGTGAACTCGCCGCTCGCGACGACCTCCCCGTCAACGTCGCGGGCTGCATCTCCGCACAGGAGGAGATGGGCGAGCGCGGCATAGGCGCCGCGGCGCGACAGGTCAAGCCTGCAGCCGCCTTCCTGTTCGAGGGCTGCCCGGCCGACGACACCTTCACCCCGGCCGACGAGATCCAAACGGCGCTCCGTCGGGGCCCCATGTTCCGCTATTTCGACCGCTGCATGATCACCAACCCGCGCTACCAGCGTTTTGTGCTGGGCGTCGCCGCGGCGCGCGACCTGCCCGTGCAGACCGCCGTCCGCACGGGCGGCGGCACCAACGGCGGCGCGCTCCACCAGCTCGATATCCCGAGCGTCGTGGCGGGGATCCCGTGCCGCTACATCCACGCGGGCACGGCCATCTGCGCCGTGGAGGACATCCGCACGACGATCGACGTCGCCATCGCCGTGACCGAAGTGCTCTCCCCCGAGGCGCTTGCTTCGTTCTAATCGCAAAGCCGCTGATGAAAAGCACGGCGCCCGCCTCTGCCGTCTTCCGGCAAGGCGGGCGCCGCGTCCTTATGTCATGCGTCGATTTGCGATATCCTTCACGCGCTCGAACTGCCGCATGACGTAGTCGTAGTTCTCTTTGCGGTGCGGCAGGGTGCAGGCGGAACAGTCCTTGATGTCACCGTTCTCGCCCACGTAGCGGAAATTACCGCCGCACTCAGGTCCCAGACAGTAGAGCGGACAGAAGCAGAACAGGCAGTTGAGCTCGTCTGCCGGCATGTCATGACAAGGATAGAATTCGCATGCCGTGTGGTTGAAAAACTTGTAGTGCTCCGTCGCGGGGATGTCCATGGCGCCTCCGATGTCGTCGCGCCCATCGTAGCAGACCCGTCGGCAATGCAGGCGCGGGATGCAACGGCCCGTGCGCCCGCCACGCCCGAGCATGGCGAGGCGGACGGGCCGTGTCCCCCAGAGAGCCTACGCGGGATAGGAGGCGTCATCCACCGGCTCGAGCCACTCGTTGGAGCAGCCCTCACCGGGAGCCTCGAAGGCGATGTGGCTGAACCACGAATCGCGCGCCGCGCCGTGCCAGTGCTTGACGCCGGCCGGGATCACCACGACGGTGCCGGGCGTGAGCGCCTGCGGCTCCTTGCCCCCACCTGCGGCTCCTTGCCCCACTCCTGGTACCAGCCGCGGCCGTCGGTGCAGATGAGGATCTGCCCGCCGCCTTTGCTCGCGTGGTGGATGTGCCAGTTGTTGCGGCAACCGGGCTCGAAGGTGACGTTGGCGAGCCCCACACCCGCCTCGGCCGCATCGGTCAGCGGGTTGAGATACGAGTTGCCGATGAAGTACTGCGCGTAGGCGTCGTTGGGGCTGCCCATGCCGAACATGGGGGCGAACGTCTCGCCCGACCCATCGTCCGCATCCTCGCCATAGATCTTGAGCAGCACGCGGAAAGCCGCCCACGCATTGGGCCAGCCCGCATAGAAGGCCTCGTGGGTAAGGATCTCGGCCATCTCGTCGCGCGTCACGCCGTTGGCCTTGGCGCTCGCCATGTGGAACTCAAACGAGCTGTCGACCATACCTTTCGCCACAAGCGTCACCACGGTGACGATTGAGCGCATCTTGAGCGAGAGCTTGTCCTCGCGGCTCCATACCTCGCCGAAGAGCACATCGTCGTTGAGCTGCGCGAACTTGGGTGCCACGACACCGAGCTGGTCGCGTCCGGCCGTCTGCTTCACTGCCATTCTGGATTCCTTTCAATCGCTTGCCGATACAGTCTTTTGGTATGAGAGCGTGCGCTTGGCGCTATTTCACCTGCTGCAGGCCCTTCGCCCATGCGGTGGCGTCCCCACCGTTGAGCAGGCGGCCGGGCCTCCAGATCGCCGCCGGGCAATGCTCCGCCAGGCTCTTCTCCGCCCGCGCGATGCCGCTGCCGCCCGACGTGGCGAACGGGATCAGGATCTTGCCCGCGAAATCGTAGGACTCAAGAAACGTGTCGACGATGCGCGGCTCGACGTACCACCAGATGGGGAAGCCGACAAAGACCGTGTCGTAGTCCCCCATGTCCCCGACGGCGCCCTCGATGGCCGGACGGCAACCCGCGTCGTTCATCTCGACCGAGCTGCGACTCGATGCGTCCCTCCAATCGAGATCCGCCGCCGTATAGCGCTGCTTTGGCGCGATCTCGTACAGATCGGCACCCGTCGCCTGCGCGACCTCGCGCGCTGCGCGCGCCGTCGTCCCGCTCGCCGAGAAATACGCAACCAATGTCTTGCCCATAGTCATTCCCTTCCACAGCGCGACACGTTTGTACCTGGTACCACGTTGTCGCTATTTCACGTTGGGGTTCGTAGTGCCGGCCAGCGGCTTTTCGCCCGGGCGGGCGGCGGGGCCCACGAGCTCATGGGCGACATAGGGCTCCTCCAGGTAGGCCACCTCGTCGGCCGTCAGCTCCACGTCGAGCGCCGCCACGGCATCGTCCACGCGCTCGGGGCGCGAGCAGCCCACGATGGGCGACTCCACGCCGCGCGCCCAGTGCCAGGCGAGCGCGACCTGCGCCATCGGCACACCATGGCGCTCAGCGACCTCGGCCACACGACCTATGATCTGCATGTCGTTGTCGCGCGCCGCGTCGTACTTGTTGCGCATGGTGGTGTCGGTCGTAGAACGCTTGGACTCGGAATCCCACGTGGGGCGGCACAGGTGCCCCGACGCCATGGGCGAATACGGCGTGAGCGCCATATCGAACTGGCGGCACACGGGGATCATCTCGCGCTCGTCCTCGCGATAGAGCAGATTGTAGTGGCATTGCATGCTCGTGAACGGCGTCCACCCGTTTTGCTGCGCTGCGACCTGCATGTTGTGCAGCTGGTAGGCGTACATCTCGCTCGCGCCGAGGGCACGGACCTTGCCGGCGCGCACGAGCTCATCGAGCGCCGCCATGGTCTGGTCGATGGGCGTCTCGTAATCGAAGCGATGGATGATGTAAAGGTCGAGGTAGTCGGTACCCAGGCGCTTGAGCGTGCCGTCGATCTCGCGGTCGATGGCCGCGCGAGAGAGCTTGCCCTCGTTGAAGTACACCTTGCTGGCGAGCACCACCTGATCGCGAGCGACGCCCAGGTCGCGCAGGGCGGCGCCGATGTACTCCTCGCTCGTGCCGAACGCATAGCAGTTGGCCGTGTCGATGAAGTTGATGCCCAAGTCGAGCGCGCGCTTGATGACCGCGCGGGTGTCGTCGGGCCCGATGGTCCACTGGTGAAAGTCGGGCGACGGCCTGCCGAAACTCATGCCGCCCAGGCAGAGTTTCGAGATCTTGATGCCGGAATGTCCGAGTGTCGTGTACTGCATGGCCGATCTCCTTTCGTGAAAAGGGGCCGCTCCCTACGACTCCGCCTCGATCAGGACGTCATACGCGCCGGTGAGCGCACGCAGCGGCGCGAGCGGTCCCTCGATGCGGCCGATGGTGAACTGGTCGCCGTAGCGGCCCGAGTTCTCCTCGTCCTCGACGAACACCGCGAGCCAGCCGCCGCCGGGGTTGTAGTTGATGTCGCCGTTTATCCAGCCGCGATGCACAAGGGCGGCATCGACGGGCATCTCGAACGGCGCCGGCCCGCAGCAACCGACCGTCGATGCGCTCATGCGGATGCGCACGGGAAGTCGCTCGGCGAACAGATGGGCGGCGGCGGAGTCGTTGAGCAGGGCAGCAACCGTCACGTCTCCAACATGCATCGTGATGCGCCGCGCCATGTCCACCTCCTCCTACAACGTCTCTAGACTCAGTTTCCGTCCGGAATGAGATGAATACAATTGCTTATACTGTATATCGTGATATAAGGAATCATTATGGTTTGGAGGAGTTCGTGGAGCTTCGCGCCTTACGTTACTACCTCGCCGTCTGCGAATACGGCACCATGTCGCGCGCCGCCGAAGCGCTGCACGTGACCCAGCCGGCGCTGTCGCGCCAGATCGCCGCACTCGAGCGCGAGCTGGGCTGCGACCTGCTCGAGCGCCATAGTCGAAGCGTTACCCCCACCGAACAGGGCCTGTACTTGCGGCGTCGCGCGCAGGAGATCGTCGGGCTCGCCGACCAGACCGCTACCGATTTCACCCACGACGAGGGTATCGTCGCCGGCGACATCCACATCGGCGCCGGCGAGAGCGTCGCCATGAGGCAGATCGCGCAACATATCGCAGACTTCCGCGCGCGCTATCCCCACGTGCGCTTCCACCTGCACAGCGCCATCGCCACCGACCTGATCGAACGGCTCGAGCACGGGTTGGACGACCTCGTGGTCCTCATGTCACACCCCGACAACGACCGCTACGGGCACCTACGCCTGCAGCCCACCGACGCCTGGGGCGTCGTCATGCGAAAGGACGATCCGCTGGCCGCGCAGGAGGTCATCGGTCCCGCGGACCTTGCCGACGCCCCACTCGTCATGCCGGAGCGCTCGTGGAGCGACGACGGGCCGCTCGGGCCTTTGGGCGCATGGTTCGGCGAACACGGCCGCACACTCGATGTCGCCGCAATGTACAACCTGTCCTTCAACGCAGCGCTGCTTGTCCAAGAGGGTGCGGGCCGCATGCTCACGCTCGAGGGGCTCACGGCGACGGGCGGCAACACGGGACTCACATTTCGCCTGCTCTATCCGCCAGCGGTCTCGATCATCGACGTGGTCTGGAAGCGCAACACCCCGCGCTCGCGCGCCGTCCAGCTGTTCCTGGACAGCCTCCAAGCCTGACCGACAAGTTAGTGCCAGGTTCGATCTTGTTGCCTATGTCTACGTTTGAAAGCAAGTGATATTGGTTAGAATACAATCGTCATCAATTGTAGCAAGGAGCTGACATGGCGAGCACGACCGCACCCCTTGGCAACCGCGTCGATATCAACCTCAAACGAGCATTCGAGGCAACGGCGGAAGATCTCGGGCTCAGCGCCACCTCTGCGCTTACGGTCTTCATGAAGCGCTTCGTAGAGGAGGGTGGCTTCCCCTTTGACGTACGCCGGCGCGTCCCCAGCGAATCTGAGTACACGGCAGAAATGGATGCCCGTTACCGCGCTATGCGCGACGGGAACGAATCCGAGCATGACCTCGTGGAGGTCTAAGGATGCCGTATCTGTGGGATGACCAAGCTTGGATTGACTATCAGTACTGGCTCACGCAGGACAAGAAGACGATCCGCCGCATCAATACACTGCTCAAAGACATTGCACGGACTGGCGGAGCCAAACCGTGCATCGGCAAGGCCGAATTGCTCAAGCACTCAAAAGAAGGTCTGAGCAGCGTTCGTATCGACGGGAAAAACCGGCTCACCTACAGAGTCGACGGAGATGTGGTGCGCATCGTCTCCTGCCGAGGCCATTACGAAAACCGCTAATGCCAAAGCGACAGGATTGAACCCTGCCCCATCTTGTCGCGACAAGTTGGGGCAGGGTTCAATCTTGTCGCCATACCCCGAGCGCATAGAAAGGCCGCGCTATGGAGCTTCGCCATCTGCAGTACTTCCTGATGGTCGCCCGTGAAGGCACGATCTCTGGCGCTGCGAACGTGCTGCATATCTCGCAGCCGTCGCTTTCGCGCCAGATGCAGGACCTGGAACACGAACTGGGCTGCACGCTCTTCGAGCGAGGCAGCCGCCGCATCGAGCTCACCGAGGCGGGCATGCGCCTGCGCAAACGCGCCGAGGAGATCGTCGACCTCGTGGGGCGCACGGAGTCGGAGTTTCTGGTGTCGGCCGACACGCTTGCCGGTGAGGTGCGCATCGGCGGCGGCGAGACGCAGGCCATGGGACTGATCGCCGACGTCATCGCCGAGCTGCAGGAGGCCTATCCCCTGTTGCGCTTCTCGCTGTTCAGCGGCAACGCCGAGGACGTGGGCGAGCGCCTGGACACCGGCCGTATCGACTTCGGTGTGTTCGTCGGGCAAACTGACCTCTCGCGCTACGAGACCATCGAACTGCCCGCGCGCGATACCTGGGGCGTCTTCATGCGCGAGGACGACCCACTCGTCCAGCTCGACGTCATCCACGCCGAAGACCTGTTGGACCGGCCGCTCATCTTCTCGCGCCAAGCCAGCCAGGAGATGCGCAGATGGTTCAAGCACGATTTTGCCGAGCTGGACATCGTCGCCACATACAACCTGCTGTTCAACGCCGCGCTGCTCGCGCGCCGCGGCGTGGGTTACGTGGTGAGCCTCGAGGATATCGTGGACACCTCGGCGGGCAGCGGCCTGGCGTTTCGACCGCTCGACCCGCCCATGCACGCCGAGATCACCATTGCATGGAAGCGCTACCAAGAGTTCTCGCCGGCCGCGAGCGTTTTCCTCGACAAGATTCGCAGCCTGTGGGGATAGCGATTCGGCGCAACAACCGGACTATCGCAACGCGCGGGCGGGCAGCTCTGCCGACACCCCTTCAAGGTGGACAATTTGTTCAGATATGAAGGTGTCGGCACCGGAAGCGCAGCGTTGCGACGCGGAAAGCGCCTGAATAAGCAATACATAACGCTAAGAATATGCAGATTGGCTCATCGCGAGCAAACCTCCGCTTTGGGTATGGCCCCTTCCGACCGACCTAGCCGGCTGAAAACCTTCATATCTGAACAAATTGTCCGCAGCGCGGCCGCGGTGCTTCATCAATGCCATTGTTGCGTCATAGGGACGGGCGCAGATGGCCGGTTTGCAACAACCTACCATCTGCGCCCGCCCCCAATAACGCAATGGCGCGACGCCCCACCAGGGTTTTACCCCCTACAGGTCGCCGCCACCCAGCAGGCCGCGCAGAACCTGATGCGGATCGGCTGAGCCGTCGCGCGGGGCGAGGGCGGTGATTTTCTTCTGCATCTTGAACTCGTGGACCTCGTCCTCGAGCTCGCGCACGCGTGCGCGGAGCTTTTCCATCTCGCGCTCGCGCTCTTCGGCACGCTCCTTCATGTCGAGGATGCGCACCACGCCGGCGAGGTTGATGCCTTCGTCGGTCAGCTGGTTGATGAGCTCAAGCCGCTCGATATCCGCACGCGAGTACAGACGCGTGTTGCCTCCCGAGCGCTGTGGATTCACCAAGCCCTTGGACTCGTAGACGCGCAGGGTCTGGGGGTGCATGCCCGTCAGCTCCGCCGCGACGGAAATCATGTACAGCGGCTTGTTGCGCGCATCATCAGCCATGTTCTATCCCCCAACTCTTCATGACAGCCAGGATATGCTTCCCTGTCATTAATCTACCACGCAAGCGACAAGATTGAACTCAGCCCTATCTTGTCGGCAACGAAGTCGGCCGGCTGAGGTGCCGCAGATTGCCGCGAAAGCCGAGGGCGCACGCCTGGCGCGCGGCGCCCGACGGCTTGAGCGGCAAGGTGCGGTGCCTCAACCGGCCGTCCGGGTCGAAGACACCTACACCTTCGCCCGATAGCGGTTCACCTCAGCGCGATAGTCGCGCTGATCGCTCTCGCGAAGCTTCTCGAGCGCCGTCTTCTCGTCGCCCGAAAGACCGGTGGGCACCTGCACGGCGATCTTCACCAGCAGCGCGCCCGTGCGGCCGCGGTGCTTCACGTCGGGCGCACCCATTTCCTTGAACCGGAACGTCTTGCCCGACTGCGTGCCCGCCGGCACCTTCAGGCGCACCGTCGCGCCACCCGGCGTCGGCACCTCGACCGAGCAGCCGAGCGCTGCCTCGTACACCGAAATCGGCAGCTCCATGGTCACGTCGGCACCCTTGCGCTTGAACAGCGGGTGCTCGGCGACGTTGGTGGTCACGACCAGATCGCCGCGCTCGCCGCCGTTGACGCCGTACTCGCCGCGCCGCTTGTAGCGCAGCTTGCCGCCATCCACGGCACCCGCGGGCACCGAGACCGTGATGGTCTGCTGCTCGCCGGTCGACGGGATGCGGTAGGTCACCTTGTGCGTGACGCCGCGGAACGCGTCCTCGGCGGACACGTCGACGGAAAGCGACAGGTCGCTGCCCTTGCGCGGACGGTTCGCCGCACGGCCGGCCGCGCCGCCCATGCCGCCGAATCCGCTCGCCCAGTCGGACCCAAACGCGCCGTCGCCGTTGAAGATGCTGCTGAAGATGTCGCTCCAGCCGCCGGGTCCGGCGCCGCCAGAATAGGCATAGCCGCCACCGCCGGCGCCCGGGATCCCACCGAACATCAGCATCTGGTCGTACTCTTTGCGCTTCTTGGGATCCGACAGCGTCTCGTACGCCTCGGAAATCTCCTTGAATTTCGCCTCGTCGCCGCCCGCATCGGGATGATACTTCTGCGCGAGCTTGCGAAAAGCCTTTTTGATCTCCTGATCGGAGGCGTTTTTCTGGACACCCAGCACATCGTAGAACGTCTTACCCTGTGGCATGGCGCGCCTCCTCCTTTCCATTGTGCGCTCCGGGATGGCACCCTCGCGTGCCCGCCCATCGGGCGGGCCATGCGGAGCGCTCCTGTCGCGCACACTTTAAAAAGGCTCCGGAGCGATTTGCCCCGGAGCCTTCGCGTCTTACTCCTCGGTATCCTCCGGGGCAGCCTCTTCGGGAGCCTCCTCGGGTTCCGGGGCGGGTCGCTTGGCCCCGCCGTAGGTCACCGTGACCATGGCCGCACGCAAGATATGGTCGGCCATGCGGTAGCCCTTCTGGTACACGTCGCGCACTGTCTCGTCGTAGACGTCCGGGTCCTCGACGCGGCCCACGGCCTGGTGCTCGAGCGGATCGAACGGCTCGCCCGCCGGATCGATGGGCTCGACGCCCTCGTGCTCAAACACGCTCATGAGCTTCGCGTGCACCGCATCGACACCGTCGACGAACTGCTTGAAGTCATCGGCGAGCTCCTGGGAGCGCGCGTGATCGATGGCGCGCTCGATATCGTCGACAACCGGCAGCAGAGCGCAGACGAGCTTCTCGGTCGCGCGCTCGCGCTCGGCCAGACGCTCGGCGGCGGTGCGGCGGCGGAAGTTCTCCCAATCCGCCTGCAGGCGCGCGGTGCGGTCGACGGCGTCGGCGGCCTTCGCCTCGGCGGCGTCACGAGCCTCAGCGGCGGCGTCGAGCTCGGCGCGAACCTGCGCCAACTCGTCTTGGACCTGCTCGAACTTGAGCTTGAAGTCGTCGTTGGCAGCCTGCTCGCCGGCGCGGATGGCCGCCTCCACCATCTCCTCCTCGGTCATGGTGGGCTCGACCTCGGCGCTCGCCTCGTCGGCCTGCTCCGGTGCGGCCTGATCGGCCTCGGTCTCGACAGCCTCCGTTGCCTCGTCGGCTGCCTCTACGGGAATCTTCACGTCCTTCTCCTCAGCATCCGCGGAGGCGGCAGCGGCGGCCGCCTCCGTGTGGTCATTGCGGGCGGACATGATTACTTGTCCTCGTCGACAACCTCGTAGTCGGCATCGACGACATCATCGTCGGAGCCGGCCGCGGTACCGGCGGCGCCGCCCTCGGAGGCCTGCTGAGCGTCGGCGTACACGATCTGAGCGAGCTCATAGGCCACGGACTGCAGGTTGTCGCCGGCGGTCTTGATGGCCTCGACGTCGGAGCCCTCGAGGGCCTTCTTGGCCTCGTCGATGGCGGCCTGAGCCTTGGCCTTGAGGTCGGCGTTGACCTTGTCGCCCAGGTCGGCGAGGGTCTGCTCGGTGGAGTAGGCGAGCGAGTCGGTCTGGTTGCGGACCTCGACCTCCTCCTTCTGCTTCTTGTCCTCCTCGGCGTGAGCCTCGGCGTCCTTGACCATGCGGTCGACTTCCTCATCGGACAGCGCGGTGGAGCCGGAGATGGTGATCTGCTGCTCCTTGCCGGTGCCCTTGTCCTTGGCGGAGACTTTCACGATGCCGTTGGCGTCGATGTCGAAGGTGACCTCGATCTGCGGCACGCCGCGGCGGGCGGCCGGGATGCCGGTCAGCTGGAACTTGCCCAGGCTCTTGTTGTCGCGAGCCAGCTCGCGCTCGCCCTGCAGGACGTTGATCTCGACGCTCGTCTGGTTGTCGGCGGCGGTGGAGTAGATCTCGGTCTTGGAGGTCGGGATCGTGGTGTTGCGGTCGATCATCTTGGTCATGATGCCGCCCATGGTCTCGACGCCCAGCGACAGCGGGGTGACGTCGAGCAGCAGGATGTCGGAGGGGCCGTCACCGGAGAGGATGGCACCCTGGACAGCGGCGCCGGAGGCGACGACCTCGTCGGGGTTCACGGACATGTTGGGCTGCTTGCCGGTCATGTTCTTGACCAGGTCCTGGACGGCGGGCATACGGGTGGAGCCGCCGACGAGGATGACTTCGGTCAGGTCGGACAGGCGCAGGTTGGCGTCGCGCAGGGCGTTGGTGACCGGCTGCTTGCAGCGCTCGAGCAAATCGTGCGTGATGCGCTCGAACTCGGC
>CASEEY010000038.1 GCA_949287055.1 uncultured Collinsella sp. | reverse complement strand
GCCACGGACATCTTCGCGCTGGGCGTTGTCGCGCACGAGTTGCTGACCGGTTCGCTTCCCTACGCCGGAAGCGTTGGCACCAGCCTTGCGGGCGCGGACGGCGCGCTGCCGCCGGTCGCTATCGACCGGGCCTTGCCGCCCGATGTCGCATCGGTGCTGGGGGCGTGTCTCTCCTGCGATCCTCGGCTCCGTCCCGCTGCGTCCAGCGTCGCCAGCGCGTTTGCGCGCCTGGGGCGAGCCCATGCGGGTGACATGCTGGCGAGGGCCCCGCGCGCGGCGTGGTCGGATCGTCCGACCATCTAGTCTGACATGCGGATGAGCAACACCCCGATAGGTAAACAGCCGTTTCACAGAGGTGTTGTGCAACACCGTTGGGAAACGTTTGCTCGTAGCATTGACGTATGTGGGAAAGGAGGGCCGATGGGGGAAGGCGGCGCTAAGCGTTCCCAAGCGCACGACGGCGCATGGGACAGCGCGTTTTACCGCTTCGCCGAGGGCGTGCGCACGCTTTCGGGCGGGGCGGTCAACTACAAGATCCTGTATGCCATGGTCGGCATGAACGGCCGCTACGTAAACCACGTCAACGCGATCGTGCGCAAGCGCACGGCGGCGGCGTTCTCGCGCCTCATCCACTCCAGTCGCTACGCTGATGACTTCCGGGAGGCCTATCGCGCCGACGACACGGTGTTTGCGAGCGCTGCGACGGAGCTCATCGCCCGCCTGCGCCAAAACGCCCATCTCGATGACCGCGAGCTCATGGATGCCCTGCTGCTGCTTTTGCGCGAGGGCATCGCGCGCGGCCTTTCCAACGAACGCGCCGCCGGGCGCGCAGATGTCAACCTCGCCCGTCTGGAAAACGAGACCGCGGCGCTTGCCGCCTGGTGCGCGACGTCGCGCGTGGCGGGGCGCGTGCCACTCGAGGAACTGGCCGCCTCGCTGTTCCACATCGTGGCGTTCGGACACTTGGACGAGCGCTTTGCCCGCACCCTGCTCGCGGCAACGCCCGACGACGTCCCTTCCGCCGCCGAGGTGCCGATAGCTTTAGGCTCGCCGCGCGCCGACGCCGCCTGCCTGTTCCGCGTGGGCGAGACGCGTACGGCCCCGCTGTCGGGCGCGTGGCGCATCGACGCCGCCCGGCCGTTTACCATCGGGCGCTACACCGACTGCGACGCCATCGAATCCGACCCGTATGTCTCGCGTGTGCACTGCCGCATCTGGCAGGCGGACGGGTCGTGGTATGTTGAGGATGCGGGGAGTGCGCACGGTACGCGCGTCGTGCGCGGCGAGACCCCCGGCGACTCGGTCGAGGTGTTTGACAGCACCGCCAAAGATAGCCCGGTCTTCAAGCTCTCATTCGGCGATCGCATCGTGCTCGCCGGCCGTATAACGTATTGGTTCCGCTCGCTCGACGAGAGCGGGCTCGGTGATTGAACGGGGATGTAAGATGCAGCATTCACTTGTCCGACTGCCGGACGGCTCGCGGGCGCTTGCCTATCAGGTCGCTTCGCTCGACGTGATCGATCGCAGGCTCGACCGCGGGATGGACGCCCTGTCCTCGAGCGTCCTGCTCGAGGGGCGCCTGGCGCGCCACGCTGACGGGCGCCTTGAGGCGCGCTACGCCGTGGAGGGCGAACTGCTCTCCGAGCGTCTGGAGCGCCCCTTCACCTCATCTGAGGTCTGCGCGCTGTTCGGATGCATCGCGCAGCTCATCGACTCGCTCATCGAGCAGCGCATGCCCCTCATGAACATGCGCATGCACGCCGACGAGGTCGCCATGGACGGCGCATCGGGCAAGGCGCGCTTCGTCTTCTTGCCTCTCACCAACATCACGCCCGATCTGGCGGCGGCCGAGGGCTTCTTCCGCGCCATCGGCGAATCCATCAAGACCTCCGATGAGGTCGGCGCGAGCGCGGTTCGCTCGTACGTGTCGTTTTTCCAGGTGAGCGAGGCGTTTGACATCACCGCTTTCTCCAAGCACCTAAAGCAGGTCGTCGCCGGCGCCCTGTGCGCCGAGCCCGCCGCGGCGGGCGGTGAGCTGCCCACGGTTGACCCGGTTTGCGCCCCCAACGATTCTGCGACCACGTTTTTGGGTATGGAGCAGGCCGATGACCACGGCACGACGGTGCTGGTCAACGAGGAACCTGACGACCACGGCACCACGGTGCTTGGCGTCGAGGAGTCCCAGGATCCCAAGAACGACTTCGGGACGACGGTTCTGGGCGACGAGGACGACCTGTTCGCCAACGAGCGCGTGCTTCAGTCGCGCCAGGGTCTCACCGGCGTGCTGAGCGACCTCGATTTCCGCATCTTCGACGAGGAGACGCCCAAGCAGGCCGAGCCCGCCGGCGCGCACGAGGACTACGACGAGATTGAGTCCGTCGAGGGCGAGGCCGCTGCAACCGAGCCGGCTGACGACACGAAGACGCAGGTCGTCGAGGTCGGCCCCGAGTTCGACGCGGCGCCCGTGCCGGAGGACGGGCAGGAGGCCGCACCGGAGCCCGAGCAGGAGCCTGAGCCCGATGGGGCCGACGAGCCCGACGACTCCAAGACCTCCGTCGTCGAGGTGGGGGAGGCTTTTGAGCCGGAGCCCGCCGTCGAGTCCGAGGTCGCCGAGCAGGATGCCCCCGACGACAGCCTGACCACAGTCGCCCACGTCGGCGCTGGCTTTGAGCCCGCGGTCGCGGCGACCGAGACCATGCCGGCGTTCACCGACACCGGCTTTACCCAGATGGACGATGAGTCCGCGCCGATCGCCGAACCCGAGCCCGCGGTCGCCTCCGAGTCCCCGGTCGCCCCGGTGCAGCCGGCCTCCGACGCCTGGTCCGCCCCTGCGGCCGACGCCGCCCCCGCTCCCGTCGCGCAGCCGGTCCGCAACCGCTTCTTCATGACGCGCCTGCGCACGGGCGAGAGCTTCGAGATTCGCGGCCGCCGCTTCGTGGTCGGCAAGTCCAAGCACAGCTCCTTCCAGGTGCGCGACACCACCACCGTTTCGCGCAGCCACGCGATCTTTACGGTCGAGAACGGCACCTGCACGATCACCGATGACGACTCGCGCAACGGCACCTACGTCAACGGCATTCGCCTCGAGTCGGGCGTGCCCATGGAGCTCGTGGACGGCGACACCGTCCGCATGAGCGATGTCGATTTCGTCTTCGAGGTCGAGCCGGCATAGCGGCTCCGTCCACCAACCAGCAAGAAAGGAGCGCGCATGATCTTCGAAGCGACCGGCTATTCCAACGTCGGGCAGTCGCGCGATTCCAACCAGGACAGCTACCTCATCAAGGTCGCCTCCACCTCCATGGGCGACGTCGCGCTGCTCGCGGTGGCCGACGGCATGGGTGGTCTCGAGAGCGGCGAGCTCGCCTCGGCGACCGTCATCCGCATGCTGTCCACGTGGTTCGACACCAAGCTTCCGGCGGCGCTCGAGGCCATGGAGGCCAGCGTCGGCGGCTTTGAGCAGTTCGTCGACGGCCAGTGGAACGGCTTGATCCAGGACATGAACATGGCGCTCATCCGCCACGGCATGGCCGAGCGCATGAACCTGGGCACCACGCTGACCGCGCTGCTTGCCATCGGCGGGCGCTACTCCATCGTGCACGTGGGCGACACACGTGCCTACGAGGTCAAAGACGATGCGATCTCGCAGCTCACGCGCGACCAGACCTACGTGCGCCGCGAGGTCGAGGCGGGTCGCATGACGCCCGAGGAGGCCATGGTGCACCCGCGCCGCAACGTGCTGCTGCAGTGCCTCGGCTCGTCCAAGGAGGTCGTGCCCGATCTGATCCACGGCAACATCGACCGCGATGCCATCTACTTTTTGTGCTCGGACGGCTATCGCCACGTGCTCACGGACGGAGAGGTGCGCAAGCGCTTGGGACCGGCGGCGCTCGATGCGAAGAGCTGGGAGATCGAGGCGACGCGCCCCGGGTTTGCCCGCGCTGACGACGTGAGCCTGTCGCTCGAGGAGCAGCACGGCTTCCCCGAGGGCAGCGTGTCCATGAAGCTCGCCGCCGTCGCGCGCCTGGTCATGGACCGCAAGGAAGAGGACAACCTGACCGCCGTGGTCATGCGCGTCAAGCAAGGAGGCCGCTGATGGCCAGAGTACGCAGGAGCTCCAACGCGCGCCGCGCGCGCGTCGGTGACGTCATCAAGGGACAGTACAAGGTCCTTCAGGTAATCGGCGCCGGCGGCATGAGCCGCGTCTACCTTGCCTCGGACCTGCAGCTCACCAACAAGATGTGGGCCATCAAGGAGGTCGACCGCCACGCGACCGACCCGGTGGGCCGTCCCATCGAGCAGTCGCTCGCCCGCGAGGCCGACCTGCTGTCCAAGCTCAACCACCCCAACATCGTCGACATCGTCAACATCGAGAAGACCGATGACTTCATCTACGTCGTCGAGGACTACGTCGAGGGCGACACCCTCGACGCCGAGGTGCGCAAGGAGGGCCCGCAGTCCGAGGAGGACGTCCAGCGCTGGATGCTCCAGATCTGCGACGCCCTGGGCTACCTGCACGAGCAGAACCCGCCCATCATCTACCGCGACATGAAGCCCAAAAACATCATGTTGCACCCCGACGGTTACATCAAGCTGATCGACCTGGGCGTGGCGCGCGAGTACGTGGACGACGATTCCCGCACCGACACCGTGGCCTTCGGCACCGAGGGCTACGCCGCGCCCGAGCAGTACGGCGCCAAGACGCAGACCGATGCGCGCACCGATATCTACGGTATCGGCGCGACCATGTGGCATCTGCTGGCCGGCGGCGCGCCTCCCATGGAGTTCCCGCTGCCGGACATCCGCACGGTCAACCCCAACGTGTCCGAGGGCTTCGCCAACATCATCGCCAAGTGCTGCAAGCTCGATCGCTCCGAGCGCTACCAGAGCTGCGACGAGCTCGCTGTGGACCTCGAGCGCTACGAGGAGCTCACCGCCGAGTACCGCGAGCGCCAGGCCAAGAAGGTCCGCACGTTTGCGGGGTGCGCCATCGGCGCCGCCGTCTGCCTTGTGCTGGGCATCGGCTGCCTCATCGCGCGCGAGGGCGTCATCACCCAGAACTTCGAGTACCAGATGCAGATCGGCGACAGCGCGGTGCGCTCGAGCAACGCCGAGGAGGCCGAGGAGGCCTACCTGGACGCCATCTCCAAGCGTCCCGGCGATCCGCGCGGCTACGAGGGTCTCATCGCCGCCTACAAGGTGGACGGCGAGTTTGACACCGACGAGAAGGCGCAGTTCGACAACGTGTACCAGACCAACCTGGAGCAGCTGCGCGGCCACCGCGACTTCTCGCAGCTGTCCTTTGATATCGGCCAGCTGTACTGGTACTACTACGCCTACGGCGACGCCGGCGACTCCGAGCAGAACCAGGCCACGCGCATCAAGGCGTCGGCCGAGTACTTTGAGACCGCGGCCAACGACGTGCAGTTTGCCGATCGCCAGCGTGCGCAGATCTACAACGGCATCGCGCAGTTCAACACCAAGATCGCCGAGGCCATGCGCACCGATTCCGACTCCGACGAGGATTACCAGGAGTACTGGGGCTACCTCGAGCAGCTCGCCCAGACGATCGACGACGACACCAACGACCGCGTGCGTCTGGACAGCTACGAGCTGATCTGCAATGCGCTCGAGACCTACCTGTACGGCTTCGAGAGCGCGGGCATCTCGCAGTCCGACGTCGAGGACCTCTATCAGGTTGCCTACGACGGTCTGACCGACCTGGAGGACCGCTTCGGTGCCGATGACGCCGAGGCCGAGGCCCAGCGCGTCGATGCGCTGTCGCGCCTTGCCAACCAGGTGCGTACAAGGATCACGACGGTGTACTCCGGTGCCGTCGTCGGTGAGAACTAGGAGGGGCGACCATGGAAAACGTACTGTTGGGCGTAGCCGTCGCCCTGTTCGTGATCGGTGTGGCGCTGGGTGCCGTGGCAGCCGTCATGTTCGTCAAGCGCGACATCATGAACTCGATTCGCTTCCTGCAGGGCAAGCGCATCTCGGCCGATGACGAGAGCAAGAAGAAGCGCGCCCGCCGCGGCAGTGCCGCAGGCGCCGGGCGTCCTCGCGCCGCATCGAACGCCGTGGCAAGCGACACGACCGAGAACGTGGGCGACGACCGCACGACCGGCTTTGCCGGCTCCGAGCGCGCCGACGACAATCTGACCACGGTCGTGTCCACGGGCGCCGATCGCGCCGACGACCGCCCGACCACCATCGCGGGCATGCCGGTGGACTTCATCACCTCTGACGAGGGCGTCGACGGTTCCGAGACGCCCACCGAGGTGCTCTCCGAGCTCGACGAGGAATCCGAGCGCGCCACCGGCGTGCTCGAGGACACCGACGCCGAGGACTCCGAGCGCCCGACCGGCGTGCTCACCGAGCATGACGAGGGGGACTCGGAGCATCCCACGAGTGTGCTGGTTGCCGAGCCCGAGGAGGATTCCGAGGCGCCGACGACCGTGCTGGGCGCGGAGGCCGATGAGGACTCCGAGGCTCCCACGACGGTGCTGGGCGAGATGGAGGCCGACGAGGATTCCGAGGCCCCGACGACCGTGCTCGGCGCGACCGACGAGGCTGAGGACTCCGAGGCGCCGACGACCGTGCTCGGTGCCGCTGAGGCTGAGGTCGAGGAGGAGATCGAGGAGGACTCCGAGCGTCCGACCGCCGTGCTGGTCGAGTCCGACGAGGAGTCCGAGCGCGCCACCGCCGTGCTGGGCGAGAGCCTGGAGGACTCCGAGCGGGCGACCGACGTACTCGTATCCCCGCATGCGGATGCAGAATTTGTTGCCGATGATGATTCCGGGGCGCAACAGGGTGTTGTGCAACAGGACGAGTCGCTGTTCCGCTTCATACTTAAACAGAATGTCATTGTCGTCCATACCGAGGAGACTCTCGATTAACTGCTGACGCGGGAAGGATACGAACATGTCAGTGTTGGATAAGCTCAAACTCTATTCGCGCAAGCCGGTCGCGGTGATCATGGCGGCGACGCTCGCCACCTCGAGCGTGCCGGTCCAGGCGGTCGTCCAGGCCACCCCGGCCTACGCCGCCCCGCAGCAGAAGGCCGGCGGTCAGGCGAGCGGTGAGCTGAACACCGATGCCGGTACGATCACCCTTACGTACGACGATCATGCGGGGCATGGCGGTGAGGGTGAGTGCGCCATCACCAAGGACGATATCCTCACGATGCTCAAGAGCCAGAAGGCCAGTGAGCTCGCATTGCTGTTTGCCTATACGTCGGGCGGTACCAATCAGATTTCCCAGGCCATCGATGCTAATCTGGCGGAATTGAAAGAGGCAGATGAGAAGGGCGGCACGTTTGCTGTGACGCAGCAGGACAGCGCCTATCTCATCAACTGGGATATCACCGACATCGACGTCGACGTCGCTGCGGCTGACGGTAGCTTCCTTGACGTGGAGGAGAGTCGCCGTGGGGACGAGTGGACCGTTTCCGCCAAACACGATGTGGAGGACGAGGACCTCGTCATCACGGTGAACTCCATCTCCTACCGGTACCAGTTCAACTACACGCATACCTACCAGGAAGAGGTCGAGCCGAATCCCGAGCCCGAGCCCGGCGAGGGCGAGCGGTCAGGAGGCGATCAGTCAGGAGGCGATCAGCCAGGAGGCGATCAGCCAGGAGGCGGTGACCAAGGAGGCGGTGAGACCCCCGGCGGCACCGAGCCCGAGGAGCCGACGTTTGAGGAGAAGACCGAGACAGCGTGGTATCCCGGTGAGTCGAAGTACGAGAGCGCTCTGCTCGAGCAGGACGGCCTTCCTGCTCCGACCGTTACGGTCACCGCGAGCAGCTTCTACAACGAGGAGAAGTACGCCTTCATCGCTTCTTCTGCCGAGTCCGGCGCGCTGACGTATCAGGACACGAAGGAGATTCAGGTCCTCAAAAACTATGCATACCTCTGGGCGGTCCCCATGCTGGACGGCGAGGAGTTCACCGAGTACGAGACCGATTCCTTCAGGTTGACCTACGAGGACGGCGTCTTTACCGTCGAGGCGCTCGCTGCCGGCGAGGGCGAGACGCTCGTGATTGATTGGGCTTATCGGGACGGTACGCCGATTCCCGGGCCTGCGAATAGCGGCGATAGGTGCACGACGCTCACCATCTCCGAAATCACCCCGAAGGCTATCGAGGAGTTTGGCCTGACTGAGCAGCCCTTCCGCCTGCAGGCTGCTCAGGAGGACAAGATCCTCGAGAACGCCAACGAGCAGGTTCGCAAGGCCATCAAGAACACCACGGGCGATGAGGTCAAGGAGGATTACTACGCCTCCGCTTCGCTGGGCGACGACTTCAACAACCAGGGTACGGCCGTCCAGACCGCTACGGTCGCGCTGACCGTCAATGAGGAGAACGCCGACGCGTTCGCCAACTACACGATCACCGATCCCACTAAGGTGACGATTGACGCGATCCAGGACGTCGCGTGGGCCGACAGCGGCCTTGCGCTCGCCTCTGAGCACAACGAGGCCAGTGATGCCATCGACCTGACGGCCGACAACGCCGACACCTGGGTCAAGAAGATCCCGACCGCTTCGTGGGACGGCTACGAGCTCGCCTACGCCACGTCTACGGTTCCGACGACCGCTGACGAGTTCGCCGGCTCTGTCGCCCTGTCCGGCGGCGACGGCATCCACTCCGTCACCATGTACGCGCTCAGCAGCGATAACGTCGTGAGCCAGATTACGGGCGTCTCCTACCGGCTCGACACCTTGGCCCCGCAGCTCAACGGTGCTGATGTCGATTACGACGTCAAGCATGGCACCTTTGTGTTCGGCGATCAGCGCGTCGGCGTGAGCTTCTCGCTCGTCGACCTCATCAAGGCCAATGCCGAGGATTCCAAGGATGATCTCGAGGCCTTACAGTCCGGCGTCAACACCGGCTCGGTGACCGCCGAGTATGACGACGGCAAGAACGGCACCACGCTCGCCGCCGACCTCACCAACGACGGCTCCGAGTACTCGTTCTCCATCACGGGCGACCGCGACGTCAACACCTCTGACATCCGCATCCACGCGTCCGACGTCGCCGGCAACGTGCTCGTCACCACCGCCGACGACAACAACGGCATCCCGACGAGCATCACCAAGCTCGTCGCCGAGAGCACCGGTCCGACCATGAGCGTGTCGTGGGACAGCAGCGACGCCACCAACGGCAAGTACTACAACCACAACCGCACGCTGACCGTCACCATCACCGAGGCGTTCTTCAACTACACCCAGCAGTACGCCAACGACCAGGTGATTTTCACGGTTGAGCGCAACGGCGAGACCGCCATGGCCATCCATCCGACTGACTTCACGCACGTGTCCGGCGATACGTATTCCTACACGCTCGCCTTCACGGACGACGCGGACTACGTCGTGTCGAGCATGCACGTCGAGGACATCGTCGGCCATGCGGCCACCGGCGAGGGCGACACCTTCACCATCGACAAGACCGCCCCGACCATGCAGGTGACGTTCGACAACAACAACGTGGCCAACGGCAACTACTACAACGCCGCCCGCACCGCGACCATCACCATCACCGAGCACAACTTCGACCCCAACCTGGTGAACATCACCACCACCGCGTCTGCCGGCAACGGCGGCGAGGTCGGTCAGCCTGCTGTCTCCGGTTGGTCTTCCTCCGGCGACACCCACACCGCCACGGTGACGTTCCCCGGACAGGGTGTGTACACGCTCGCCGTCGACGGCATGGACCTCGCCACCAACGAGCTCACGCCCTACACCTGCCCCGAGTTCGTGG
The DNA here is from genome assembly GCA_949287055.1 of uncultured Collinsella sp. GTDB lineage: Bacteria > Actinomycetota > Coriobacteriia > Coriobacteriales > Coriobacteriaceae > Collinsella. The sequence continues at coordinate 3,433 of CASEEY010000038.1, read as the reverse complement.
TCGACACCATCGAGCCCGAGATCACCATCTCCGGCGTGGAGAACCTGACCGCCTACGCGGACGCCGTGTCGCCCGCCGTCGCGGTCCACGACACCAACCTGTCCGACGCCACCGACATCCACGTCGAGGTCGTGGGCGTGTCCCCGTACGGCGAGTCCGCCAACCCGTTCAGCGCCGCGCCCGCCTTCACGGCGACCGACGCCAACGTCGAGTGGGGCAACCCCGACGAGGCCAAGCCCAACGACAACGTCTACACCGTCGTCGTCCAGGCCGTCGACCTCGCCGGCAACACGAGCGACGAGGCCGTGACGTTCTCCGTCAACCGCTTCGGCTCCACCTACGTCATCTCCGACGAGACCGGCAAGATGCTCGATCAGTACCTCAAGCACGACAACACCACCGACGTGCGCGTGACCGAGATCAACCCCTCCGGCCTCGATGAGTCCAAGACCTCCGTCGAGCTCACGCGCGACACGACCAACACCACGCTCAAGGCCGACGAGGACTACACGACCGACGAGGGCACCGAGACCGGCTGGAGCCAGTACGTCTACACCGTCGACCGCGACAACTACAACGCCGACGGCGTGTACCGCGTGCTGTTCCACAGCCAGGACGTCGCGGGCAACATCTCCGAGAACGCCATGAAGGACAAGAACGCCGAGGAGGCAGGCGCGACCGCCGAGGTCAACTTCGCCGTCGACGACACCGCTCCGCTCGCCTCGTTCGCCGACCTGTCCAACGCCGAGCCCTACAACGAGTCCAGCCACACCGCCAAGGTGACCTTCGAGGACAACCTGATGCTCGACCACGCCGTGGTCGAGATCGACGGCCAGGAGGTTGCGAGCTTCGACGCCGAGCAGCTCGCCAACAGCACCACGCAGGAGTTCACCATCAACGAGTCCACCGGTGAGCGCTCCATCAAGGTGACCGTTTGGGATGCCGCGGGCAACGAGGGCGAGGCCAGCATGGACAAGGTGGTCGTCACGACCAACGCCTTCGAGCTGTGGCGCCGCAACACGCCGCTGTTCGCCGGCACCTTGGCCGTCGCCGCGGTCGCCGTCGCGGGCATCGCGTTCGGCATCGTCAAGAAGCGCAAGAAGGATGACGAGGAGACCAACGCGTAAGCGTGCGGGTTCCCCGATTGACTGCGCACGGCGCCTCGTCTGCTTGTAGGCGAGGCGCCGTTGTTGTACCGAAGGAGTCGTGCATGGCTGACGATACGCTCAAGTGCCCAGCGTGCGGAGGGAATCTGCCGGCAGGCGCGCAGACGTGCCCGTTCTGCGGCGCCGCCGTGCCCGCCGTGCCCGCCCGCGATGCGGCCGACGCGTCTGCGGCGCCTGCGTCCGATCTGCCGTTTTCTCCTGAGTTCTTCGAGCATGACAAAGCCGTTCATCCCCACGCCGCGCACGCCGCCAAGCATCGAGACCATCGCGTCGAGGAGCGGGTGCGTCGCATAGCTGCCAATCCCGAGCAGCGCCGTCGCATCAAGATGGGGCTGATCGTCGCGGCTGCCGTTTTGGGTGTCGTGCTGGTTGCAGCCGTCGCCATCGCGCTCGTTTCCGACGCGCAGCTGCGCGCTCGCGCCCAGCAGGGAGCGGCGGGGCTGCAAGACGACGTCGTTGATGTCGCGACGCTCGCGGATACGCCCTTTGGCGGCGGCTTTGCGGCAAGCGATGGCGAGACGCTCTACTGGGCATCCGATACGGGCATCTACGCGCTGGATGCCGAGGCGCTTGCGGACGACGACCGCTCGGCGCGCTGTGTGCTCGACGGCGTGGACGTCGTCGACCTGTATGCGTATGAGGGCGGTTTGGTCTATCGGGATGCCGACGGATCGATATGGCTGCTGTCCGATGCGCAGGATGCCGAACCGCGTGCGCTGCTGTCCGCATCTGATAAAAAGGCCGCTGCGGGGCTGGTGGTGCACGACGGTGTGGCCATCGCAGCCCTGTGGGATCCTACCGCAACAGACGATGAGGATGAAACGGGCGACAAGGCCGTGGGCAAACCTTCCGTCGCGGTCGCTTGCATCGATTTGACGCAGCTCGGCGACAAGGCGCCCGCGTGGAACGAGGTCTACAGCCTCGCGGGCTCGCGCGCCTGGCTGTTCGATACGGGCGATACCGTTGCGGTTCTCGCCGCGGATGCGCGCTCATGGTCGCTCGCGGAGGTGCCCTTCGGTGGCATTCCGCGCGACGGCGTCTCGGATGCGGCGTTCGCAGAGATCATGACGGGTGACGAGACGATTGAGGCCGCATGGTTCGACGGCGAGGAGCTCTATAAGACCGTGTCGGAAAAGGACGGCGGGCAGCATACCTCGCGCCAGGAGCCCGGCGGTACGTTCAACGACTACACGGGCATCCAGGGTCTGCCGCTTGTGGCGGGAAGCTCTACGACCTGCGTGTTCATCACCGGTTCGGGCGGATTTGCCTGGGTCGATTCGGGCGCGGGCTTCCTGCATGACGAGACGTCTGCGCTCGACGAGGCGCACGTGTCCGTGAGCGCCACCACCAGCCGTGTGACCGTTTGCGGTGAGCAGGCCTACCTGCTCACCGACATCGCCGACGGTTCAGGTACACTCAACGTAATCGATCTTTCGAGCGACCCGGTATCGGTCATCGAAGTGGCGGCGCGCTCGTAGGGTCGAGGCTGCCAGAAAGGAGCACAGGATGTTTTGCGGTAACTGCGGTGCACAAAACGACGATTCCAACGAGTATTGCATCAAATGCGGTGCGAATCTCAAACAGTATATGGTAGGTGGTCCCGCGCCGGCGGCCGCCCCGCAGCATGCGGCTCAGGGCATGCGGACGCCTGCGCCCGCCCAGCCCAAGCCCAAAGCGGCCAGTGCCGCGTATCCTGCGGCGCCCCAGCCGGTGCAGCCGGCTGCTGCTCGCCCCGCTCCGCGTCCGGCCGACCCCGGTGCGGCGGCGCGTCCTGCGGCGGCTCCTGTCCAGCGTCCCGCCGCTGCGGTGCCTGCGCGGCCCGTGGGCTCGCATGCGGCGCCTGCGCCTGCTCAAGCGGCGCCTGCTGGCCCCTCGTCGGCCGAGCTGCCGCGCATCGTGTCCGAGCGTCCCCAGTCCGCGAGCATGCCGAGCCTGACGCTCGTGCGCGCCAACGGAACCCGGTACCGCATCAGCGAGTTTCCCGCCACGGTGGGCAAGGGGTCGGCGGCCAACGTGCGCATCGGCGGCAACACCGCCATCTCGCGCGTCCACGCCATCATCAAGTACCTGGGCACCGGTTTCTCGGTCGAGGACCGCGCTTCCACCAACGGTACGTTCATCAACGGCAATGCGCTGTCCGCCGGCGAGCGCGTGGCGCTGCACGAGGGCGATCGGTTGACGCTGGGCGACGAGGACTTCATCGTCGAGATCAAGTAGCACGGCACAAGACGCATCAACGAGCGTGCCCGCCGTGCGACAGCGACCGA
>CASEEY010000037.1 GCA_949287055.1 uncultured Collinsella sp. | reverse complement strand
CTCACGCTCGCCGGTCTCGAGCCCTCGCCCGAGATGACCGGTCGCGTCCTCGCCACCGAGGAATAGGGGTTCGTTGGGGACGTGTTCCTTCCAACCCATCGCCTGGCAAGGGGGTCGTCAGCATCTGCTGGCGACCCCTTTTTCTAGCGACAAGATGGTGCCAGGTACAAACTTGTCGTTCACGATCCTTACCAGAACCCAACACATAAAATCGCCACTCTACCAGCGGATATTTTGGGTACGACAAAATGGTGCCAGGTTCATTCTTGTCATCAGGGGGTATCGGAAATGTCGAGGGGCCAACGCGAGATTTCTCCCACAGGCTATTACCATGTGACGCTACGAGGAAACGGAAGACAGATCCTGTTTGAGGACGATGCGGATCGGAAGAGGTTTCTTCTTCTGATGGCGGAGTCGATTCACGGCGCAGGTGGTCGCATAATCGTGTGGTGCCTGATGAGCAACCATGTCCACGTTGTGATCGATGACCCTCAAGTTAGGCTGAGCGATATGGTTCACGATTTCGCGGGCGCCTACGCACGTTGCTTTAATGCCAAGACCGGCCATACGGGGTCAGTGTTTCAGGGAAGGTTCCATAGCGTTGCCATTGCATCGGAAAGGCAGCTGCTGCAAACAGCGCGCTATGTTCACGATAACCCGGTGCGCGCGGGAATCGCTGATGCAGATGAATATGAGTGGAGCAGCTTCGGGGAATATGTCGGCAAAAAACAGCTGCTCATTTCGGATGTATCCGTCTTGCTTGAGATGCTTGGGGGCGCAGAAGGCTTTCTGGAGTTCAGCTATAGCGACGCCCACGCCGTGAATTACCTTCGATGTGGGAAGCGGATTTCAGATGCAGATGTTCAGGCTGCTGCAAAAGAAATCCTTGGGGATATCTCGCCGCTAGAAATCAAATCGATGCCTCAGGTGAAGCGTGCGGAAGCACTCGCAAAGCTGCGGTCGATCGGGCTGTCGTGGAGGCAGCTTGAGATGCTTACGGGGATAGGCGTCTCATCCATCAGGCGCGCCCTGTCGAAGCGATAGGATTGAGCTTGGCGACAAGTTTGTACCTGGCACCATCTTGTCGGTGTGGCGATTGGGTGCGGGGCGGGGCGGGTGTGGTACCATGCTGTCTGTTCGTACGTACGTAGAAGGAGTGTCCCTGTGGGTCCGTTCCAGATTTTGCTTTTCGTTGTGTGGGCACTGTCCACGCTTGCGCTCATTGCGCTCGTCCTCATGCATTCCGGCAAGGGCACCGGCGTGTCCGACATGATCGCCAGCTCGCTGTATAACGCCAGCGCCGCCACCGGCATCATGGAGCAGAACCTCGACAAGCTCACCGTCATCGTGGCTGTCGTCTTCGCCGTGTGCGTCGTGCTCGCCATGTTCTTCTTCCCTCAGGGCATCGTGGGCATCTAAGCGGACATCGCTGGAAAACCAAGTATCTTGGCAGGGGCCGTCACAGCGGCCCCTGTTTTGCGAAGCGACACGTTTGCGACACGTTTGTACCCGGCACCATCTTGTCGGGGTGTTCGGGCAATGTTGCCGAATTGTAAAACTTTGCTCAAGGAGCCTCGGGCGCCCACCGGCGCCGCCGGGCGAGCAGGGCAGATGACGCATCCATAAAACTGCTGCTTTTATGCATCAAAGTGGTAGCAGATTTTTAAAACCTGCACGCAATTGCTTTTTCTGCCTAAAGAAATATCTGCTGTTTACCCAAAATGAGCGCTTTACTGCGGTCAAGTTGGGTTAAGGTATTGCCTACGTTGCGAGCATGGGCCTGTCAGCCTGGACCCATGCGATTCCAGCGTTACATGGGCGGGGTCCACCCCGCACCGTACCTGTATTAAGGAGGATGGCATGGCTGAATTCATGAACAAGCCGATGGGCCGCCGCGCGTTCGTCGGTGGCGCTCTGGCAACGGGCGTGCTCGGCGTGCTCGCTGGCTGCGGCCAGAAGGGTAACCCCAGCACCGCTGGCAGCGCGAGCGGAGATGGCGCCTCGGGCGGCACCCTGCGTTACTACATCAACAACCCCGTCTCCATCGATCCGTACAACCTGATGGAGGACCAGGGCACGCAGGTCGGCTTCCAGCTGTTCGACTCCCTGACCCAGTACGACTTCGAGAAGGGCGAGATCAAGGCCCTCGCGTGCGACTCCTGGGAGGTCAACGACGACGCCACCGAGTTCACCTTCCACCTCAAGGAAGGCACGACCTTCCACAACGGCGACACCGTGGTCGCCGCTGACTGGAAGCGCGGTTGGGAGCGCATTCTGAACCCCGAGACCAACCCCGAGAGCCCTTCGGGCATCGGTTATCACCTGGCCATGGTCGACGGCTACGACGCCTTCACCGCCGGTGAGGCCGACGAGCTGACCGGCGTGACCTGCCCGGACGATAACACCCTCGTCGTCAAGCTCGCCTACAGCTACGCTGACTTCCCCTACGTCGCCTCCCACCCGGCGCTCGTGCCGGTTCCCGAGGTCGCGCTCGAGGACTTCCAGACCTTCTTCCTGTCGCCGATCGGCAACGGCCCGTTCAAGATGGACGGCAACTGGGAGGACGGCCAGTACATCAACATTGTCCGCTACGATGACTACTATGGCGACAAGGCCATCCTCGACGGCGTGAACTTCGTCATCCAGAAGGACGTGGAGACCGCCTACCGCGAGTTCCAGGCCGGCAACCTCGACGTCTGCGACGTGCCTGCCACCCAGATCCCCGAGGCCCGCGAGACCTACGGCGAGTCCGAGGACGGCTACACCGCCACTCCGGATCACCAGCTGCTGCTCGGTGGCGAGCCCTCCACCTACTATCTGACCGTTAACTGCTCGCAGGCTCCGTGGGACAACGTGAAGTTCCGCCAGGCCGTCTCCATGGCCATCAACCGCGAGGCCATCTGCGAGGAGGTCTTCCACGGTACCCGCACCCCGGCCGACAACATCGTCCCGCCCGGAATCGCCGGTTACGAGGAGGGCGTGTGGCCGTACTGCAAGTTCGACCAGGACGCCGCCAAGGCGCTCCTCGCCGAGATCTATCCTGACGGCAATTACCCCTCCATCACGCTGACCTACAACCAGGACGGCGGCCACAAGGAGATCATGGACGTCGTCATGGCATCCCTCAAGGAGGTCGGCATCGAGGCCGAGGCCGACACCAACGAGTGGGCCACGATCCTCAACCGCTACAGCTCCGGTGACTACGAGATTGGTCGCTGCGGCTGGGTCGCCGACTACCCGATCATGGACAACTTCATGTACCCGCTGTTCTTCTCGACCTCGGGTGACAACTACTCCCAGATCGGTGACGACGCCATCGACGCCGCGCTGCTCGAGGCTCGCGCCACGATCGACGATGACGAGCGTATCGCCAAGTACCAGGAGCTCGACGCCGAGCTTGGCGAGCAGTGCTGGATGATCCCGCTGATGTTCTACACCCACACCATGGTCGTGGGCGATAACGTGGCCAAGTTCTACCTTGACCCGCAGAAGAAGGCGGATATGTCCAAGACCGAGCTCGTTTCGGCCTAGTGTTTTCGCGTACAACGTACGCCTGCTAGCAAGCGCCGACCCGGAAGGGTCGGCGCGCTTGTTGAATTACGGTAAGAGGGGAACTACATGGGAACTTACATCGCGAAGCGCGTGCTTCAGTTCATCCCGGTCTTCCTCGGTGTCACGATCATCCTCTTTGTGCTGCAAAACGTCGTGCCCGGCGACCCCATCAGGTTGATCACCGGCGGCCGCGCCGTTCCGGAGCAGACCGAGGAGATCATGCGCATCAACAACCACCTCATTCAGGTGGATGAGAACGGCAAGGCCCTGCGCGACGAGAACGGGGAGTATATCCCGACCTCGCTCGTCGATCGCTACTTCAACTACATGAACAAGCTGTTCCACGGCGACCTCGGCACATCGTATCAGAAGAAGGTCTCCGTCACGAGCATCTTCGCGCAGAAGTATCCCTATACGGTCCGTCTTGCCGCATGCGCCATCGCGCTCGAGGCGATCATGGGTATCGGCGCGGGCGTGCTATCGGCGATCAAGCGCTATTCGTTCTGGGACATCCTCGTCACGCTGTTCACCTCCATCATGGTGGCGATCCCGGCGTTCTGGCTCGGCATGCTCCTGCAATGGTTCTTCGGCATCCTCATGAAGCAGTGGACGGGCGGCGCCTTCTCCATGCCCATCTCGGGCGCGGGCGGACCGAGCTCGCCGTACTACGACTGGATGCACTACATCCTGCCCGCCTTCACGCTGGCGGCGGTCTCGACGGCCTACACGGCGCGCATCATGCGCTCGCAGCTGCTGGATGTCATGAACCAGGACTACATCCGCACGGCTAAGGCCAAGGGTCTGTCCAAGCGCGACATCATCGTGCACCACGCGCTCAAAAACGCGCTGATTCCGGTCGTCACCTACATCGGCATCGACTTCGGCGGCATGCTCGCCGGCGCGATCCTGACCGAGACGGTCTTCAACTGGCCGGGTGTCGGCTACGAGATCTACCGCGCCATCACGGCGCGCGACTGGCCCATCGTCATGGGCGGCGTGACCATCATCGTCGTGGTGGTCATGGTCATCAACCTGATCGTCGACGTGAGCTACGCCTTCCTGGATCCGCGCATCCGCCTGGGCAGCTCCAAGAACGAGGGATAGGAGGCAAGCCATGAAGTACCCGAAGCCTATCCCCGAGGCGGGGACGGTGACCATGCATACGGTCTCGAAGGCGACGACGGGCGACGGCGCGAGCCGCACCCTGTGGGGCGACGCCTGGAAGCGCCTGCGCCGCAACAAGCTCGCCGTCGTTGCGGTCATCTGGATCGTGTTCGTGGCCATCATCGCGCTCACCTGCGATTTGTGGGCCCAGCAGCTGCTCGGTGACCCGCTGTACGCAAGCACCGCGGAGATGTCCAAGAACACGCTGCTCGCGCCTTCGCTCGAGCATCCCTTCGGCACCGACGTCACGGGCCGTGACATCCTGTGCCGCGTCATCTACGGCTCGCGCATCTCGCTGTCCGTCGGCATCATCGCCACGGCGATCTCGACGGCCATCGGCTTGGTGATGGGTGCGCTTGCGGCCTACTACGGCGGCATCTTCGACACCATCATCATGCGCTTGGCCGACATCTTCCTGGCGTTCCCGTACACGCTGTTCGTCATCGCGATGATCGCGGTCATCGGCAACGGCATCCAAAACGTGTTCATCGCCATCGGTATTCTCGGCTGGCCGAGTATCGCCCGCGTGTTCCGCTCCGCGATCCTGTCGGTCAAGGAGAACGACTACGTCGACGCCGCGCGCGCCATGGGCGCCTCTGACGTCCGCATCGTCGCGCGTCACATCTTCCCGAACTCCGTGGCCTCGATCGTCGTGTACGCCACGATGAACATCGGCTCCGCCATCCTCACCGAGGCCGCCCTTTCGTACCTCGGCATGGGCGTGACGCCGCCGCAGCCTTCGTGGGGCGCCATGATCCAGGAGGGCCAGACCTTCCTGACGACGGCTCCGTGGATGATGATCATGCCCGGTCTCGCCATCCTCACCACCGTGCTCGCCTTCACCCTGCTGGGCGACGGTCTGCGCGATGCCCTCGATGTCAAGATGAAGGACGCGTAACGCCATGGCCAAGAAGAAGAATACGAACTACGTCGACCTTAAGACGAAGCCCATTCCCGAGGGCAAGCACCTGCTCGAGGTCGACAACCTCAAGATGTATTTCCACACCGAGGACGGCATCGTCCATGCGGTCGACGGCGTGTCCTACACGCTCGATCGCGGCGAGACCCTCGGCGTGGTGGGCGAGTCCGGTTCCGGCAAGTCCGTGACCGCCATGACGCTCATGGGCCTCATCGATATGCCTCCGGGCAAGATCGAGGGCGGCCACGTCTACTATCGTGGCGAGTCCCTGCTCGACATGACCGAAGAGCAGATGCAGCATGTGCGCGGCAACGACATCGCCATGATCTTCCAGGATCCCATGACCTCCCTGAACCCGGTCTACAAGATCGGCCGTCAGGTGGGCGAGGGCCTGCGCCTGCATCGCGGCTACACCAAGGAGCAGGCGCTCGAGCGCGCTACCGAGCTTTTGCGTCTTGTGGGTATCCCGAACCCCGAGAAGCGCGTCAACGAGTACCCGCATCAGTTCTCGGGCGGTATGCGCCAGCGCGTCATGATCGCCATGGCGCTCGCCTGCGACCCGGACATCCTCATCGCCGACGAGCCCACGACGGCCCTCGACGTGACCATCCAGGCGCAGATTATCGAGCTTATGCAGGAGATGCAGGCCAAGAACGGCAACGCGATCATCATGATCACGCACGACCTGGGCGTCGTGGCCGACATGGCCGACAAGATCATGGTCATGTACGCCGGCCGCCCGGTGGAGTTCGGCACGGCCGACGAGATCTTCTACGACAGCCGCCACCCTTATACGTGGGGCCTCATCCGCTCCATTCCCGAGCAGGCGACCGACGAGAAGAAGCCGCTCACGCCGATCAACGGCAATCCGCCGTCGCTCGTGAACCTGCCTTCCGGCTGCCCGTTCGCCCCGCGCTGCCCGTACGCCGTGGATATCTGCCACGAGAAGCTTCCCGAGCACGTCGTGACCGAGACCGGCCACTACTCCGCGTGCCACTTCGCCGACGATCCCGACTTCCTGAAGCTCGCGCCGGACACCTCGCGTTCGCGCGGCAAGATCGCCACGGGTACGCCCGACACGCTCGATGAGAGCCAGATGGGAGGTGAGGCATAAGATGGCCTCGAACACCGATACCATGCCTCTGCTCAAGGTCGAGCACCTCACCAAGGAGTTCCCCGCCGAGGCCGGCATGCTTGCCAGCCGCTTCTCCAAGCGCGTCGTCTCCGCGGTAAACGATGTCTCGTTCGAGATCCATGCCGGTGAGACCTTCGGTCTCGTTGGCGAGTCCGGCTGCGGCAAGTCCACGACCGGCCGCTGCATCATGCGTCTGACCAAGCCCACGTCGGGCAAGGTGTACTTCCAGGGCCAGGACATCGCCTCCATGAGCCACAAGGAGCTCAAGGCGATGCGTCGCGAGATGCAGTTCATCTTCCAGGATCCGTACGCGTCGCTCAACCCGCGCATGACGATCGGCGAGATCGTCTCCGAGCCCATGACCATCCACAACGTGGGTACCAAGGAGGAGCGCATGCGCACGGTGCGCGAGCTCCTCGATGTCGTTGGCCTGAACCCCGAGCACATCAACCGCTACCCGCATGAGTTCTCCGGCGGCCAGCGCCAGCGTATCGGCATCGCCCGTGCCTTCGCGCTCAAGCCGAAGCTGATCATCTGCGACGAGCCGGTCTCGGCGCTCGACGTGTCCATCCAGGCGCAGGTCCTGAACCTGCTCAAGGAGCTTCAGAACAAGTACGGCACCGCCTACCTGTTCATCGCGCACGACCTGTCCGTCGTCCAGCACATCTCCGACCGCGTGGCCGTCATGTACCTGGGCAAGATGGTCGAGCTCTCCGACTGGAAGACGCTCTACACCGAGCCCCACCATCCGTACACGCAGTCCCTGCTCTCGGCGGTCCCGGTGCCCGATCCGGATGTTCAGAAGACCCGTGAGCGCATCATCCTGGCTGGCGATCCGCCGTCGCCGATCGACCCGCCGACCGGCTGCCGCTTCCATACGCGCTGCCCGATCGCCCAGCAGGCGTGCTCGAGCGAGCAGCCTGAGCTCAAGGAGGTCGCGCCCGGGCACTTCTGCGCCTGCCATTGCGCCCGTCCGTTCCCCATCAGGGAGACCCACATCGACCTGTAGGGCCGCCCGAGCCAAGAAGTCTATCTATGACCCGGATTCGCCGCGTGCGAATTCGGGTCATTTTGCATGCATGGGGCGCGGTCGCGCTGTCGCGCTTGAAACGATGCGGTGCCGTGCGGGACAATACCGGAAAAACCGTGGCCCGTCTTCAGGTCGGCCCCTTCGTGAGGAGCAATCCGCCATGTCCGATTCCGCTACCCATCCCATCAGCCGCAGAGACGCTCTCGTCCGCATGCTTGCGCTGTCGGCGCTCGTTCCGCTTGCGGGCTGCACGGGCACCGAGGCGGGGGAGGGGCAGGCGAGCGAGGGCAGCGACGCTCTTGCCGCGCAGAAGGCCGTATCGCTCACGTTCGGCCTCGTGGCGCCGGCGGGAATCGATCCTTGCCGTCTGGTCGATGCGTCGGGCGAGCAGGTCGCCCACCAGCTGTTCGATCCGCTGACGCGCTTCGATTGCGAGACGGGGATCCTGACGTGTCTGGCCGCCGAGCGCTATGAGGCGTCGGAAGACCAGACGACGTTCACGTTCACGCTCAGGGATGCGACGTTCCACGACGGCACTCCGGTGCGCGCATCCGATTTCAAGCGGGCTTGGGAGCGCTTGGCCTCTCCAAATGCTGAAGGCTCGACGGCTGCCGGCCCTGTCGCGAACCGCTCCTACTTGCTCTCGCTTATCGAGGGCTATGAGGCACTTTGCGCCGGCGACGCATGGGATCTGTCCGGCGTCACCTGCCCCGACGATCGGACGCTCGTCGTGAAACTCGTCGAGCCCTATGCCGATTTCCCCTTCGTCGCCGCCGCGTTGTGCCTGGCTCCGGTGCCTGCGGCTGCCGACGACGACCCGGAAGGGTTCGCCCGGCTTCCGATCGGCAACGGTCCCTTCATGCTCGAGTCCCCGTACGAGCAGGGCGATGAGGAGATATCGCTCGTGCGCTACGACGGGTACGCGCTCGCCGCGCCCTCGCTCGAGCGCGTGACGTTTCTTGTCTTCGATCGCTTCTCCGAGGTATTCCGCGCGTTCGAGGCGGGCGATGTCGCCGTCTCGAGCTGCCCGATAGAAAACGTCGACGCCAACGCCGCGGACTGGAAGTCCTCGGACGACGAGCGCCTGGAGCTCAACCGGGGTCGCCATACCGTCTTGGCGACGAGCCCCGTCGTCTCGTATCTGGTGTGCAATACCGCCGCCGAGCCGTTTGACAGCCCTGCCTTCCGCCGCGCGCTTTCGATGGCGATCGATCGCGACGGGCTCGTCAAGAGCGTGTTCCGCGACGCGCGGATGCCGGCAGACGGCATCGTCGCGCCCATGGTTCCCGGCTATCGTCCCGAGGCATGGCCCTATGCCGTCTACGATGCTCAGGCGGCATCCGATCTGCTCGACGCCGCCTGCCCGCGCGGTACCGATGGCGAGCGCGGCGTCGAGATCTCGTTGGTTTTCGGCTCGGGTGGGGGACACGAGAACGCCATGGAGGCGATCGCCCGCGACCTCGAGGCCGTCGGCGTCACCTGCGCCCTCGAGCCGGTCGAGTTCGAAGACCTGCACGCCCGCCTTGCCGACGGCAACTTCCAGCTCGCCCGCGTCGACTGGACGATGGACGTCATGAGCATGGACAACGTCTTGTTTCCGCTGTTCCACTCGTCGTGTGTCGGGGGGTCCAACTACTCCCGCTTCGCCGACGAGCAGGTTGACGAGCTTATCGACGAGGCCCGTTCTGAGCAGCGCGCTGCCGAGCGCACGTCGTTGCTCCAGCAGGCGGAGGATATCGTGGCGCGCGACTGCCCGGTGATCCCCTATCTCTTCGGTGCGCGGGCGCATGTGGGCACGCGGGCCATCGAGTGCCTTCCCTTTGACTCCTTTGGCTATGCACATCTGGATGAAGCTGAGCTCGTATAGGTATCTACCTGCACTGTCATGATTGGTGGAAGCGATCGGTCACGAGATTTGCCCGATTTGGAAAAAAGTCCTTGCAAAGAGTCGCGGACTTGGGTTAATATCTTTCTCGCTGCAAAGCAAGTCGGAGTGGCGGAATTGGCAGACGCGCTAGCTTGAGGTGCTAGTGACCACATTTCGGTCATGCGGGTTCAAGTCCCGCCTCCGACACCATCGAATTCTTCGAGCCTCCGTTTGGGAGGCTTTCTTTTTACCCATCGGACATGTCATGATATACGGCACGAGGATTCTCGGCCCGAGCGCCACGGCGCCTGTGGGCCGTGCGATGGGGGTGCTCAAGTGGAGTCCAAGGACAAAAGCGCATTCGGCGAGGTCGCGAACCTGGTCGAGCTGACAAGCGACGCCGTCGCGCTCTGCGAGCGCGACGGCACGGTGCTCCATGTGAACCAGCAGATGCTTTCGCTTGTCGCCCAGGCGCGGCAGCGCATCGTCGGCCAGGATATCAAGGACTATCTGTACAGCGAGGCTTTCGAACGCGCTCCCGGCGGGTCGTTTCCCTTCTCGCTGGACGGCCGGGCGTCCACCTGTCGTCTCAAACTTCCCGAAGGTTCGTTCATACCCGTCTCGGTGCGAGCGTCCGAGGTCTCGGCGCGCACGTTCGGACCGTTTTCCCATGGGGGCAAGCGCGTCCTCATGGTCGTGCGGAGCCTCGAGGAGCAGTACGCGCACGATCGACAGACGCAGCGCCTCCTCAAAGAGCTTCAAGCCGTCAACAGAAGGCTTTCGGGCACACTCTCGGTCATCATGACCGCCGCGGGCTCCAAGGACCTTCCATCGCTTCTGGACGCCGTTCTCAACAAGCTCGTCGAGACCCTCGATGCCGATGGTTCCTCGATCTACTTCTCCGAGAGCGGAGGATTCAAGCTGCGCGGCATCAGCTACGGCCTGACGCGCGACTACGTTCCCGAGTTCATTCCCTTCGGCGCCGGCGTTCCCACCTATGTGCTGCGCGAGCAGCGCACGTGCAACTTGGCGATCGTTCCCTCGTCGTATGGGAGGGGCGCCGATTCGAATGTCTTTTATGACATCGATACCCGTGAGAGCACGCGCCTTCGTGTCGAGAACATGCCGCCTTACCGTACGCTTATCGCGGTCCCCGTGTTTTTCGGTACCCAGGTGCTCGGCATCCTCGAGCTCGGGTGGAAGCGGCCGCGCCTGCCGCGCGCCCTCGATGCTCGCGTGCTCGAGGTCATCTGCGACTATCTTTCAATCGAGCTCGTCGGCCTGGTGAGCAGTCTGCGCTCGCAGCGCACCGAGGAGCTCACGCGCTCGCTCAACCGCACGAGGGAGTTCATGTTCTCCCAGAACATGAGCCGTCGTGCCGTGTGGGACGGGATGACCGATGAGGTCCATCGGGTCCTGCAGTGCCGCGTGTGCGCCATCCTGCCCGACACCCAGCGCCATTGCTATGTCCTCGATTTCGAGGGCGGCAGTCGCGTGTGCCTCCCGGGGACCATCGAGGAGATGTTCTTCTCGACCACCGCCCCGGCAGCGCGCGTGGACCCCTTGGACCGCATACCGCTTGTCCACGACCAGAGTGCCTGGTCGTGCGCTCCCGAGGACCTGCGAACCGTGCGCCTGGTGCGCGTCGATACGACCACTTGGGCGGGCGAGTGGCTCGCTTCGCGCGGGCTGCCGAGCCAAGGCGTGTTCTTTGACCTTCGCGAGACGTTTGCTGACGCGGGGGTAGGCGACGAGAGCGAGGCGGGGGAGAGCGCCGCTGAGGGCGGCGTGCCCCGCATGGTGCTCCTTCTGCGCGACAGCACGCAGGAGCCCATCGACAATCTTGAGTACGACTACCTCGTCCGCTTGGCGCACGATTTCGAGATCATGTGCCAGGGCATGCAGAAGGCGAACTCGGAGCGGCGCATCGCCCAGACGTTGCAGGTGGGGATGAGAAACAGCCTGGGGAGCGTTCCGGGCATCACCACCGACTCCCTCTATTCGTCCGCTACGCAGCAGGCCATGGTCGGCGGAGACTTCTACACGCTCATCCGACTGCCCGATGACCGCGCGGTCATGGTGCTCGGCGACGTATCGGGCAAGGGTGTAGAGGCAGCCTCCATGTCCGCGCTGGTCAAGACCGCGCTCACCGCGTACGCGTGGGAGGGTGCCAGCCCCCAGCATATGGTGCGGGCACTCAACAACATGCTCATGAGCTTCTCGCGGGTCGAGACGTTCGCCACCATGTTCGTGGCCAAGATCGATTTGCGCTCGCACGTGGCGACCTACTGCTCCGCCGGACATCCGCCGACGGTGCTCATCCATCCCGCCGTACCCGGTTCTTCCGACGCCGACGCGGTGGGCGAAATGGAACTGCTCAGCGTCCAGTCGGGCGTGGTGGGTGCGTTCGAGTCCATGGCGTACGAGAGCGGCGTGTTCTCGTTTTCCGCCGGTGACATCCTGTTCATGTACACGGACGGGGCGATTGAGGCCAGGGACGCATCGGGCGAGTTCTTCGGCGAGCGTCGCCTGTTCGACCTGGTGCTTCACGAGTCCGCGTCCGGTGTGCACGGCCTGTGCGCGAGCGTGCTCGATCAGTTGGACGAGTTTACCTCCTCGACGCTGGATGACGACATCGCGCTCGTGGCGCTGCGGTTCGACGCATGACGGCGACCTCTGCGCGCCTTCGGGCGCCTTTGGGTTGCGCAACAGGGCTCCTGCATGAATAGGCGGGCATGAACGGGGAACCATGAGCGTATGAATGAATGGAATGACATAGCGGTCATCTCGCCGGTGAGGGATATCGATATCTCGACCGTTGCGTCTCTGCGCAGTCAGATCGACGCGCTCGTCGAGTCGGGTGTTCGCCGTATCTTGGTGAACTGCCAGGATGTGACCTATATCGATTCCTCGGGAATCGCTTGCTTGCTTTCGCGCTCCCGCGAACTCGCTCGGTTGGGGGGCATGCTTTCTCTCGTCAACACGTCGCCGGGCGTGACGCGTTCCATTCAGATCGCACGCCTGCTGGATGCTCTGCATGTGACCGCCGCCGTGCGCCCGCCGGTGCCTGTTCTTAAGCCGGGTGAGCTGCCGTTATGGAGCAAGAGCGTGTCCGTTCGCGAGGGCGTGGAGAATCTCGGCTACTATCGGCATCGCATAGCCGACATGATCTCCACGCTGCCCATGAGCCAAAACGACCGGTTCGATACGGCGCTTGCCGTGGGCGAGGCGCTCTCGAACGCCTACGACCATGGTGGAAACGGCGTCGGCTGCACGATGATGGTGATGGCCTATCCCGATCGCGTTGTGATCGAGGTGCGTGACTGCGGCTGTGGCTACGAGATCGCTCCGGACGAGGAGCCGCGCGAAAGCGTCGAGCGCGGCCGTGGTATCAGACTCATGCGCATGCTGGTGGATAGCGTCGAGGTGCGCCGCCGACGGGACACGACGGGTACCCTGGTGCGCCTCATCAAGCTGCTGAACGAGACGGGAGCTCCGGACAGGGCGGCATAGATGCGCACGGAAAAGGGGTCCTTTCGGACCCCTGACGTTTACTGGAGGCGAAGCCCGGATTCGAACCGGGGGTAAAGGCTTTGCAGGCCTCTGCCTTACCACTTGGCCACTTCGCCTGATATGAAAAGAGCCGATTGGAA
>CASEEY010000036.1 GCA_949287055.1 uncultured Collinsella sp. | reverse complement strand
ATCTCGGCCATGCGCGCTGCAGCCTCAAGGTTGCCGTCGCGCTCGATGGCGGCGAGCGAACGATACATCCAGGCGTTGACGCTCGGGTTGGTGTCGGTCTTGGGCTTCATGGCGATGGCGAGGTGCTTGAGCTCGTCGAGCAGCTGCGTCTTGATGCCGCCGAGCTCGAGGACGTTGGCGATGTCGTGAGCGGGGACGCCGCGCTTCTCGCTCACGTGATCGATGAGGCCGGTGACCGAGGAGACCTGCTCGCTGCGCTGGTCATCGGTGAGGGAGTCATCGAGGACGGCGAGGCCGTTGATGACCACGGATGCGGGGTAGCCGCAGGGAACGAAGTCGTCGATCTGGTCCATGGCCTGCGTAATCGTAGCGCCGAGGCCGACGAGGGCACCGGCGAGCTGAGCGTTCTGCGTGTTCATGAGTAACCTCCTTGTGAGGGCAACCATAACGTTGGGAGCACCTTAGCGACTGGTGCGCCCCCTCGGCAAGGCTTTGTGGCGTTTCTCCATGTGTGTGAAGATACGCTGAAACGGTCAAAACAGCTTGCTTCTGCTAAAACCGCTGCTAGAAGCCAAAGAATATGAAATCGATACCAGATACCGTTCGCCGATTAAACATCTACGGCGGCCGGCCATGTTCATCTTGCTAGGCAATTCGACATGCAGAAATGCTACATGCTGCCATGCGCAATGCGATACCGTCGGTCGACGAGCGTGCCTGAAGGCATCCCATCACGTCGAGCTCATTATGGACGATAGCCCGATGGGTGCGGACGTCTCAGTTGGTGACGGCAGATACCCCCTTGGCGGGCACGGGCATCCCGCTCTGATGGCAGTTGCATATTGCTGCGCATCATCGCAGGAAAGCAGTGTAGTGGTGCATAAAAAACGGAAACGGCGCCACGTGAAAAACGTGCAGCCCTTCTAGGGCGCGATTTTTCGGTGCCCTTTGTCACCTATGGCTATACACCTCGATAACGCCGCAGGAAACAACTGGGGTTTTGCGAGGGTTCTTCGGGCGATGGAAGAATCGCACCGAAAAATCGCGCCCTAGAGTGATACATGCTTTTCGGGCGCATCCTTCTGCCAGCTTTGTCCGCCTCCGCGCATACATCTTGCTCGGAGGCCGGTGCGCTGCGCGTCCAAAGAAAGGCGAGCCTGTCAACAGATGCCACGCCCGCTTGCGAATGCGCGGTGGAGGCGCAAAGGATCCGCGTATCCGCCGCGCGAATCCGCACGGGCTTCAGGCGCGCGCCCTCGCCTGCTCGCTGCGAAGAACCCGCCGGGCTCTTCGCTTAACGCTCGTACCCTGCGCAGAGTTCGATGCTCCGCGCGTACGAACGCAGATGCGGACGACGGCAGCGCATGCCATCGCCCGCATCGGAATGGATGGTGGAGGCGCGGAGAATCCTGCGTGTCCGCTTCGCGAACACGCATCCGCAGCGGCGGCCTTGCCGCCTTGCGCGCTGCGCTGTAAAGACGCTTACGCGCTTTTCTCAGCTTCGCGCCCCGCCCGGAGTTCGATTCTCCGCGCGTCTGAACGCAAATGCGGACGACGGCAGCACATGCCATCGCCCGCATCGGAATGGATGGTGGAGGCGCGGAGAATCGAACTCCGGTCCACGAAAGCCCCCTGATCGGCATCTCCAGGCTCAGTCGCTGATTTAGTCTCGGATGCGTTGCGCGCAGCGACACGCTCGCGGCATCCTAACCGGTTCGATCTTAGCCCGCGCCATACCGGTTACGTGCGCGGGAGCATTCCCCTCAAATGACATCGGGCCCGGGCCGGGGAATCTCCCGGACGCGACGTGCTGCTATTTAACTAAGCAGCAAGAGCCAGCTGGGGCTCGTAAGAAGAATTCTTGTCAATTCATTTTGACGGTACCCCTGTTTAACGTGGCGAGGAGACCACGGCCTGCTTCCTCTCTCAGAGCTATCGCGTCGAAACCAGTCGCCCCCTCAAACAGAAGGACACCGGGCGGCAGTGCCGCTCGACGTGTCAAAGAACGCACGACCGAAGGGTCGTGGGGTTGGTATTCTACCACGTTCCTCGCGTATCTATACGGTTGTGTTCCGATGGGCTCGAGCCTTAAGCGACTCGGCGCCGTCCCGCTTGCACGTTTGCGGGTTTGCGGCAGCGCTCTTTGTGGTAGAAGAGCAAAAGATGATAGGTCGTGCAGAAAGAAGGCGTCGCATGGATCAGCGGGCTGAAAACGCGGGCAAGACGGCAATCGTGCTCGAGGGAGGCAGCTTTCGCGGACAGTTTACCGCCGGCGTGCTCGACGTGCTCATGGAGCACGGCATACAGCCCGATGCCTGCTATGGCGTATCGGCGGGCGTGCTCAACGCGTTGAGCTACAAGTCGCATCAGATTGGTCGCCCCAACCGCGTGAACCTCGCCTTTTGCAACGATGACCGCTATATGGGGGCCAAGTCGTTCGCACGCAGCGGCAGCTTCATCGGCTACGACTTCATGCTCAACGACGTGCAGGATCGACTCGATCCATTCGACAACGACGCTTACCTGGCGAACCCTATGCCCTTGGTCGCGGTGGCGACCGACATCGTGTTTGGCACCGCGGCGTATCTTGAGGTGAAAAACGCCGTGCTCGACATCGATGTCGTGCGGGCGTCCACCTCGCTTCCGCTCATGGCGCCTCCGGTCGAAATCGATGGCCACCTGTACCTCGATGGCGGCGTCGCCGACTCGGTTCCCGTCGAGCACGTCCTTGAGCAGGCGGGGTACGATCGTGCCGTCGTGGTCCTCACGCAGCATCGTTCCTATAAAAAGGGACCTTACGAGCTTATGCCCGCTGCCCGTGCGCGCTACAGCGAGTATCCGTATCTGCTCGAGGCGATCGCGGATCGCCATGAACGTTACAACGAGCAGCGCGAGCACATTTGGAATTACGAGAGCGAAGGTCGGGTGCTCGTGCTTGCCCCGCCGCGTCCTGTCGAGGTCGGTCATATCGAACACGATACCGCGAAGCTGCTCGATCTCTATATTCAAGGCCGTCAGGAGTGCACGCGCCGTCTGGACGACATCGTTTCGTTCCTCGCGTAGCGCAGTCGCGCGATTCAGCAGACGGCTCGACAAAGGCGACCAAAAGCGACATCTCCGCCTTGGGCGCCTCAACATGTGCAGAAACTCTGGGAGAATGCAAAAGCCGCATTGACCCCGTCGACGGCCGCGCTATAATTCTTCAGTCATTTGCAGAGCCCCGTGAATCTCTGTTAAGACACACGTACTGTACATGGAGGAGTCAAGTGATTCAGAAGTCGACTCACTACGCCAAGCAGGGCGAGGTTGCCCGCAACTGGGTCCTCGTCGATGCCGAGGGTGCTGTCCTGGGCCGTCTCGCCACTCAGGTCGCTATGATCCTGCGCGGCAAGAACAAGCCCCAGTTCACCCCGAACTCTGACTGCGGTGACTTTGTGGTGGTCATCAACGCCGATAAGGTCCAGCTTACCGGCAACAAGGCCGACCAGAAGGTCTACTACCGTCACAGCGGCTACAATGGCGGCCTCAAGGCCGAGAGCTTCCGCCAGGCCATGGCGAAGCATCCCGAGCAGGTCATCGAGCGCGCCGTCCGCGGCATGCTCCCCAAGACCACGCTCGGCCGTGCTCAGCTCAAGAAGCTCAAGGTTTATGCGGGTCCCGAGCATCCGCATGCTGCCCAGAACCCCGTCAAGATTGAGCTGGAGGCTTAAAGATGGCTGAGAACACCGTTGTTTACTACGGCACCGGCCGTCGCAAGAACGCCGTTGCCCGCGTCCGCATCGTCCCCGGCACCGGTAAGGTGACCGTCAACAAGCGTGACGCCGCTGAGTATTTCGGCCGCAAGCAGCTGGTCGATAACGCGCTCGCTCCCTTCAAGGTGACCGACACCGCCGGCACCTTCGACGTCATCGCCCTGTGCGACGGCGGCGGCATCACCGGTCAGGCTGGCGCCCTGCGCCTGGGCATCGCCCGCGCGCTGCTCAACGCCGGCGACTACCGCGCCGACCTCAAGCGCGCCGGGTTCCTCACCCGTGACGCCCGCGTGGTCGAGCGCAAGAAGTACGGCCTCAAGAAGGCCCGCCGCGCTCCTCAGTTCTCCAAGCGCTAATCGCTTCTGGACTCTTTTCGAACGCGCAAGCGGGGCCTGCCACTTCGGCGGGCCCCGCTTTTGTTTTGCGCACGTCGAAGGGCACTTTCATGGCGTTTCGACGCGCCGAGATTCCCAGGAGCCCTGCACCGTCAGAACGCGAATGGGACAAAAACGACAGCGCCGCCCGCGCGCTGATGCGGTACGATTATTGCGGGGATTCTTCTGCACGGTATAACAAGGAGGATCATGTTCAGCAGGTTTCTCAAGTCGTTTGGCTTGCGGAGGCGCAGCAACGTGTTGCTGTCGCCCATCGCGGGCAAGGTCATCCCTTTGTCGGAGGTCAACGACCAGACATTTGCTGCGGGTCTTTTGGGCCAAGGCGTCGCCATCGAGCCCTCGGGCAATAAGGTCGTGGCGCCTTCCGACTCAAAGATCGAGGCGATCTTTCCCACCGGCCATGCGCTTGCTCTCCATACGCAAGAGGGTATGGATGTCTTGATTCACATCGGTCTGGACACGGTCAAGCTCGATGGCAAGTATTTCAACGTCAAGGCGTCTGTCGGGCAGATCGTCAAGAAGGGCGACGTGCTGATCGAGTTCGATCGCGAAGCCATCGAGCGCGAGGGCTTCGATGTGACAGCTCCCATTCTCATCTGCAACTCCGTTGAGTTTGCAAGCATTAAGGGTAACGTCGGTGATACCGTGTCCGAGCTCGATCAGCTCATCACGGCACGCGAACGATAAGGGTTTTAGGCGGCCTTTTCGCAGGATGCGAAGGGGCCGTTTGTATTGGAGATCGGAGAAGGAAAGAGGTCCAACATGATTTCCATCGTGAGGGCGCGCGACTACGACGACATGAGCCGCAAAGTTGCCAACATCATCTCGGCTCAGGTGATCCTGAAGCCGAACTGCGTGCTCGGCCTTGCGACGGGCTCGACGCCCATCGGTGCCTATCAGCAGCTCGTCGAGTGGTACAACAAGGGCGATATCGATTTCTCCCGCGTTGTGAGCTATAACCTGGACGAGTATCGCGGCCTTGCCGGCGACGATCCCCAGAGCTATCGCTACTTCATGGATCACAACCTGTTCGATCACGTGAACATCGACAAGGCCAACACCCATGTGCCCGACGGCATGGCCGAGGACTACGAGGCTGCTTGCGCGGCCTACGACGAGGCCGTCGCCGCCGCGGGTTATCCGGATCTGCAGCTGCTCGGCATCGGCAACAACGGCCACATCGGCTTCAACGAGCCCGATGACCACTTCTCCAAGGGCACGCACTGCGTCGATCTGACCGAGTCGACTATCCAGGCCAACAGCCGCCTGTTCGACAGCATTGACGATGTGCCTCGTCAGGCGTTCAGCATGGGCGTGCAGACCATCATGTTCGCCAAGATGATCCTTGTCGCTGCCAACGGCGAGAAGAAGGCTCAGGCCGTGCACGACATGTGCTTCGGCCCGGTGACGCCGACCTGCCCCGCCTCCATCCTTCAGCTCCACCCCAACACGGTGCTCGTTGCCGATGAGGCTGCTCTGTCGCTGTGCGCCGACGAGCTCAAGTAGCGCATCTCGCATACGCATATCGAGCTGCTTGCGCCCCGCATCGCGGGGCGCTTTTTTATGCGTTGCACTTCGTCTGCTTTTTGCGCGCTGGTCTCGGTTTTCCACCGTTCGCACTGCGCCCCGACACATTGTCAACGGCCTTCCGGATGGGCCCGACCGTGCACACATACGCTATTGAGCGCCTTCGAAAATCAGAAAACATTACGAAATAAAAATAGAATATATGTGAATCGCTGTAAATATAGAGTTTGAAGCGCTCCATATGAAAGACAACATGTAACGCTATCTCAGTTTTGCACAAAACGCTTCGTGCTTTGTCGATGTATGCGGCGAGTCGAATGCAGTGGGAAGACGGCCCGACAGAATCCTGACAGGTATCGCATGGCCATCCGACAAGATGGGTGCGAAGCGAGAAAAAGCTACGGGGTCGTTGCATCGCGCCGCATAAGGTGAAAAGAACCGAAAGGGATCGGAGGGAAGATGGCGTTTACGGAGCAGACCGCTGAATCATCGAAGGACGCGCGCGATATGGCCGACCATGAGAAGACTGCCATAGGAGCATACGCGGGGCTCATCGTGAAACGGGACAGGCTGTTGCACGAGCTTGCCGAGAAGGGCCGTTCTGCAGGAATCACGGTGGTGAGCGCGCCGAAAGGATACGGCAAAACGGCGCTGGTGCTCCAGTATGCGTCGGTCGTGCAGGCCGATCCTGCCCGAGGAGGCGCGCGGGTGGTCGATGGCGAGGGCCTTGGTCACGAGGGGCTTGCGAGCCTATTTGATGAGCTTGAGCAGGTTGCCGTGCCGGGAGTACGACCGTTGCTTGCCATCGACGGCCTTCCGCGCCTTGACCGGGAGGCGGCGGGGTGGGTGGCTAAGCGGCTTCGCGCTCTGCGCGAACAGGGATATGAGGTCGTCGTGACATGCTTGCCGTCCAACAGGCAGTTCCTGTCTCTTCTTGGCGATTCGGCGAAGATTTCGTCCCGCGCCCTTGCCGTCCACCCGCGGGAGTACTCGGAATGGGTCAAGGTATTCACCATAGCGAGCGGTCTCGATGTGTACGAGCTTACCCAGGGGATCCCGGCTCTCGTAGCGCTGCTTTGCATGGCGTCGGGTCGCAAAGCGAGTTCGGATGCGCTGGAAGCGGGGATCGTGGAGGTCCACGAGGGCGTATTGGGGGAATTGCGGCGTGAGCGCGATACGCTCTACCGCATCGTCTGCATGATGCTGCTGATGGAGCGCGGGCGGCTCGATGACCTTGAGCGGTGCGGCATGCGCGTCCAGCGCGAGACCGTGGCGCGCCTGGCGCGCGATTATCCGCTGTTTGGATTGGACACATCCGATCGCTCGTTTGCGTGCTTGGGGAGGGGAGGGAAGGCCTCTGCACGCGTCCGCAGGGATATCGCTGCCAGGCGACCCGCTTTTGCAGGACAGGCGGTTCGGGTTCTTATGCGCTGCGGCCGCGTTGACGATGCGGTCGAGCTCTGTCGGCTGGTCATGGATGCCGAGCAGACCGCGTTGCTCATCGCGCAGTTTCCCACGCGCTTTGCGCTTGCAGGTCATGCTGCCTTTATCTTCTCTGCGCTTTCGGAAGGGGAGACGGTCGTCTCGTCGGGCGTGGACGCCTGCGCTTTGCTCGCGCTCTATGTGGCGGCGTTGACGGCGGGAAACTACCGCATGGCCCGCTCGTGCGCCACGGAGTTGCGACGAAGGGCGGATGAGATATGCGAGCAGATCGATACTTGCGATTGGGACTGCGCGTGTGCGATGCAGCAGGTGTGGGGCTCGTGTACGGGAATCGATCTGCCTGAGATGCCGGCCGATTTCGTCGGTCGCCAGACGAGTCGCGAGGCGGAGGCGCTGAGGCTTCACGCGCGCGTATACGCAGAGCTCGTTGGCGGCGGAGGGAGCCCGCGATGGGATGGGGACGTCGAGGCGGTCGCAAGTTTGGCGGAAAATGGCATCGACATACCGGGCGTTCTGCTGAAATGCGATCGGTTGCTCGAGCTCGCGCTGCATGGGGAGGGAGCCTCGCTGCAGGAGGTCGAGGAGCTTGAGGGCATGGTGGAGGAGCTTGTGCGCAGACGCTTGGTCGCCATTGCCGCGCGCGTGCGCATGACCGTGAACACGTGCCGGTTCTACTGTGGTCTGCCGATTATCGACGAGCGCGGTTTCGTGGACGCCGGCACCATCGCTGTGCGCGAGGCGGACCTGCCGACCCAGCTGTATTGCCTGGCTGCCGAAGGATGGCAGTCGCTGGCGGTCGGCCAAGCGTCAAACGCTCGCTTTCGAGGACAGCAGGTCATGAAGCTCGCGGTGCCCGAGAACCGGTTTCTGCGCGCGTGGGGCCTGCTCCTTGAGTGTTCGGCGCATCTGCGCGAGACCTCGCGCGTGCGTGCCAAGCAGGAGGCGGAGGCGCTCGATTTGACGCAGGGAGGCGATGACGCGGGCTCGGCGTGGGCGACTGCGCTGCGTCTTGCCGCCGCGCGCTTCGACGCGGAGCTGGCGGCGTGGCACTCGCTCAACAAGACGGTGATGGTCGATCCGCGTATCGCGCCCATCGTCCGCCGGGCGACGGAGCTCGTCGGATCGAAATGCGAGTCGATTGCACCGTTTCTTCCGCCTGCCCATGATGACGGCCGCGCCTCTGACAGGAGGTCAGACGAGCGGGCGGAGACGCTGCGCGAGATCGTTACGGGGCTTCCGTCGGAACACGCGGGCGAGGTCGTGATCAACCTGCTCGGCGGGTTTCACGCCGAGCGAAATGGGCACGTGTTGACCGATGGGTCTTGGAGGCGCAAGAAGGCGAGCGTGATCGCTGCGAGACTCGCCTTGAATCTGGGGTCGTTCGTAAGCCGTCGAGCAATTATCGATGAGCTGTGGCCGGATGCGAAGTATTCAAGTGGACGGGAGAGCCTGTACGTGACCCTCTCGGCGCTGCGTACGGCGCTCGGACAGCGCGCGGGCGGTCCTCAGTATCTGTTGACGCAGGGCGACGGCTTGGCGCTCAATGCGGAGTACGTCTATGCGGATGTGCGCAGCTTTGAGCTGCTTGCCCGCGGAATCCTTTTGCGCAGCGAGGAAAGCTCTGCACAGCAGGTGATGGAGCTCTGTCTCAAACTGGAGGAACTGTATGTGGGGCCGCTGTACGTGCCCGACCGTGGGGATACCGCGTATTTCACGCGCATGCGCGCCCTGTTTGCCTCTCGGTTCGCCGACTGCATGGCGAAGGGTATCGATGCCGCGCTGGAGCTCGATAACCTTTCTTGCGCGGCATGGCTCGTGGAGGCTGCGCTGCGCCAGGCGCCCGCCCGTGAGGATCTAATCCGGCGCGCGATGGAGGTCTACGACCGCTGCGGACGCAGGAGGGAGGTGGTGACCCTCTACAACAGCCATCTGCACTATCTGCAACACGAGGTCAACGCGCTTCCCGAGGAGGAGACGCGGGTGCTGTACGAGCGCATCGTGAACAGATCGAAAGCGCCGATGTTGATATAGGGAGGGCTGGGCTAGACGAGCTTGATCTTCTGAATGTCCTTGCGCGAGCTTTCGCGATACAGCGCAAAGCGGCGACCGATGACCTGTACGACCTCAGCGTTCGTGAGCTCGGCGAGCTGCTCGGCCGCCTCGCGGCACGTGAGGTCGGAGCCATCCTGGACGGAGCACTTGATGAGCTCGTGGGCCTCCAGGGCCTCCTCGGCCTGCGAGACCACGCCGCCGTTGACGTCGCCGCGTCCGATGTAGACGATGGGGTCCAGGTGATGAGCGAGGCTGCGGAGCTGACGGACCTGCTTGCCGGTGAGTGCCATGAAGAGGGGCCTTCTTTCTGGTTCGCGATGATGTAGCTGGTACACGATATAGCACGATGCCCGCAAGTGCCAGACCTCTGCGGCTCCTTCCTCGATTTTTCATGGAGGAGGGACGTCCGTTCAAATTGACGGCGCCTTTTTGCCGCGCAGGGAAGCGTCCGGGGTACGATGCTTCCAGGACAATGCGGTTCGAAAGGCAGCCGATGACCGATATGCAGAGGACTTCGCGAGACACACAGGCACCTCGCCGACCCGTCAACGCGGCGGAGGCGGCCCATCGGGCTGCCCGCGCGCGTAGCCGCGACGACGAGGAGCGCTATCGCAGGCAAGCGATGGGGACGTCGGCATCACGTGTCGATCGACGAGAGGGCTCGGCGCGCGCGGGGCGCGCGATATCGATCGCGGCGGTGGTTGTGGGCGCGCTGCTTGCGGCGATCGCGTTTTTCGTACTCGGCCGCGCGGTGCTCGATGCGCTGCTGTATTCGGATGAAGTTCCCGTCAGCACGTCAAAGCCGGCGGAGACGGACGCCTTGGCGGTAACGGTTGATCCTGACGACCCGTCGACAAGCACGCTGGACGTCTCCGGCCGCTCCTTCGGGGTTTCCGTGGACGATGGGGGGACGGCACGGTTTTACCGCATGGCCGCTGAAGGTGACGCCACGGACGCGACGGAGCTGGTCGCGGTGAGTGGGGACCCGGCGGGGATGGCGTATACGGGCGGCATGTTCTACGCAGTCGTCAACGTTGGCGAGGGCTATGAGGTTTGGGCATGCTCCGATAGCCAGGGGGCGTTGGCGACATGCGTGTCGAGCGGACCGGGGCGTGTCGTTGCGGTCGGACTCGAGCAGGGTGTTTTGACGCTCGAGGGCGAGCGGGGCGTGCTCGCGTCCCTCTCGCTGGACGGCGATGACGCTTAGGCGGCAGATTGCATCAGGTGGGCAACGCGGCGCTGGGCGCTTTCGGGTACGAGCAGCGTCGCATGCTGCCCCAGTGCGTCGACCGAGATGTACGACGGATCGTCGTAGGTCGTGATCGTTGCCGACGAGCCCTGATAGGAGGCTTGGACGCTGAAGCGGGGCGTCGCCTGCGCGGGGAGCTCCGCCATGCGCCACGAGGATATGTCGAGGTCGTCGATGGCGCGGTCGACCTCTTGCTCGCTCATGCCCGTCGCCGATGCAATGCCGGCGGCGTTGTCGCGCAGCGCACCTTCGGCCGCCCCCTTGACGCCCGATGCGTCGAGGGCGGCGTTTAGGGTGGCGTATTCCATGTTCTTGCCGAAGTCGGAGAGGGCCTGGGAGATGGGCGTGTTCGCAAGCGGTCCCGAGCAGAGCAGCGAGAACGCTCCGAGGGCGATGACGAGCGCCATGAGCGTGCCAGCGAGCGCTCGGGTAAAGGTATTCATTGACGGCTCCTTGAGGCCGAGGGAATGGGGCTGACCTCCATATGCCCCGCGCGGCATGCGGCGAGCGTGGGAACGAGCAGTTCGCACCCGTCTCCATAGCCTGAGCAAACAAAAACGGGGCCGCCTTTCCAGACGGCCCCGCGTGCGCCAATCGTGTTCGCGTGGCGACGAATTAGTTCTTGAGCGAGTTGAGCGGTGCGGGGAATCGGCCGCCGCGATGGGCGAACACCGTGCCGGCGTGCTGGTTGACCGGCATGACGGGCGCGCGGCCGAACAGGCCGCCGTACTCCACGGAGTCGCCCACGCCCTTGCCGATGGCAGGGATGATGCGGACGGCGGTGGTCTTGTTGTTGATGACGCCGATGGCCATCTCGTCGGCGATGATGCCGGCGATCGTCTCCACGCTCGTGTCGCCGGGGATGGCGATCATGTCGAGGCCGACCGAGCACACGCAGGTCATGGCCTCGAGCTTCTCGAGGGACAGGGCGCCGGCCTCAACGGCCTCGATCATGCCGGCGTCCTCGGACACCGGGATGAACGCACCGGACAGGCCGCCCACGCTCGAGCTCGCCATGACGCCGCCCTTCTTGACGGCGTCGTTGAGCATCGCCAGCGCACAGGTGGTGCCGGGGCCTCCGCAGGTGCCCACACCGATGATCTCGAGGATGCGCGCGACGGAGTCGCCGATGGCGGGCGTCGGGGCGAGCGACAGGTCGACGATGCCCTTCTCCACACCGAGACGCTGCGCGGCCTCGCGGCTCATGAGCTCGCCGGCACGCGTGATCTTGAAGGCGGTCTGCTTGATCTTCTCGGCGACCTCCATCATGGAAGCGCTCTCGGGCAGCTGCTCGAGAGCGGCTGCCATGACGCCGGGGCCGGAGACGCCCACGTTGATGACGGCATCGGCCTCGCCGGAGCCATGCGTGGCACCGGCCATGAAGGGGGAGTCCTCGACCATGTTGGCGAAGACGACGAACTTCGATGCGCCGACCGATTCCGCATCGGCGGTGAGGCGCGCGGCGTCGAGGATGGTTTGGGCAGCCATGAGGACGGCGTCCATGTTGATGCCGGCGCGCAGGCTCGCGACGTTGACGCTCGAGCACACGCGGCTCGTCTGCGCGAGCGCCTCGGGGATGCTGGCGATGAGGCGACGATCGCCGTCGCCGATGCCCTTGTGGACCAGTGCGGAGAAGCCGCCCAGGTAGTCGATGCCGAGCGTCTCGGCGGCTCGATCGAGCGCGTGCGCGAGGGGCGTCAGGTCCTGGTCGGGGCAGGCTGCGGCAATCTGCGCTACGGGCGTGACGGAGACGCGCTTGTTCACGATGGGGATCCCGTATTCGCGCTCGAGCATCTCGGCGGTGGGCACGAGGCGCTCGGCGGTGGTGGTGATGCGGTCGTAGACCTTCGTGCACATGCGCTCGAGGTTCTCGTCAGCGCAGCCCATGAGCGAGATTCCCATGGTGATGGTGCGGATGTCGAGGTGCTGCTCGGAAACCATGCCGCGTGTCTCGGCGATTTCTGCAGGCGTGATTGCCATGGGGGCTCCTTCGTTCGTTGCGGTGCAGGCAAATGCTTGCTTCATTCTAACCAACTGCCCGCGTTCGCGTGCGAAGGCGCCGTAAATATGGGCAGCGGGATCGCGCGGTTCTGCGCGTCGCTCTCTAGCCGCCGAAGACCTCTTCGGCGATGCGGGCGGTCTCGGCGGCGTCCTTCGCGTAGTAATCGGCGCCGATGCTCGTAGCGTATTCGGGCGTGAGCACCGCTCCTCCCACGACGATCTTCGCATCGGGAACCTCATGATGCAGCAGCTCGATCGTCGCTTCCATGTTCTTGACGGTGGTGGTCATGAGCGCCGAGAGCCCGACCAGACCGATGCTGCGCTCGCGCACGGTGTCGACGATGCGCTGCGCTTCGACATCGCGTCCGAGATCGTACACGGTGTAGCCGTAGTTCTCGAGGAGCATCTTGACGATGTTCTTGCCGATGTCGTGAATATCGCCCTTGACCGTGGCGAGGCAGATTGCGCCCTTGGGTTCGATGTTCGCTGCGGGCATGAGGGAGCGCACGGTGTCGAATCCGGCGCGTGCGGCCTCAGCGGCCGCCATCAACTGCGGGAGGAAGTACCGCCCTTGGTCGAACAGGGTGCCGACCTCGTCCAGAGCGGGAATGAGGTGCTCGTTGATGAGTTCCATGGGATCGCACGTGGCGAGGAGCTGCTCGGTGGCAGCCGGCATGTCTCCTTTGCGCCCGGTCAGGATGAGGTGGCGGATGACATCGTCGGCGTCCTGTCGGTCGGGGAGGGCATCGGTGCTTGCCGCGCTTGCCGCTCGTTCGCCCTTGTAGGGGTCTGTCCAGGTCGCGTAGCGCTCGATGTACGACGCGGATCCGGAATCCTCGGCATTGAGCACGCGGAACGCGCGAACGACATCCATGTAGCGCTCGGAGCCGGGGTTGAGGATCGGGGCATCGAGCCCCGCGCCGAAGGCGGCGGCGAGAAACATCGCATTGAGGACCTCGCGCGCGGGCAGGCCGAAGCTGATGTTGGACACGCCGAGGGCGCACTTGACGCCCAGCCGCTGCTTGCAGACGGTCACGGCGTCGAGGATCTC